>JAHJJU010000056.1 GCA_018822805.1 bacterium | reverse complement strand
TAAAATTAATATAAATAAAAGTACTCTATATATTAAAATAAATTTATTGAAACGTGTAGATTTAAAAAAGAGGAAAAAGAAAAAAGATGGTTGCTACAGAAGAGTGTTTACTCTTCTGTAAAAGCACCTACTGAAGTTAAACGTTCATAACGTTTTTGAAGCATCTCTTCGGTTGTTAGCTCTTTTAGAGAGCGTATATTTTCTAAAAAGTATGCTTTAACTACCCCTGCTGCTACTTGTTTATCTCGGTGTGCACCAATTAATGGTTCATCTAAAATATCATCAACCAAACCATGTGCATGTAAATCGTCAGGAGTGATTTTTAATGCTTTTGCAGCTTGTTCTACTTTTGACGGATCATTCCATAAAATAGCAGCACAACCCTCAGGTGAAATAACAGCAAATACAGAATAACGCATCATTGCTAACTTGTCAGCAACACCAATTGCTAGTGCGCCTCCTGAACCACCTTCACCAATAACTATGGAGATCATTGGTACTTTAACATTGGTAAATTCAAAAAGGTTTTTCGCAATCGCTTCACTCTGCCCACGTTCTTCAGCACCCAAACCCGGGTAGGCACCTGGAGTGTCTATAAGCATTAAAACAGGAATATTGAACTTTTCAGCCAACTTTACAGCCCTTAATGCTTTTCGATATCCTTCCGGGTTTGGCATACCAAAATTTCTTTTAAGTTTATGCTTGGTTCCACGACCTTTTTGTTCACCAATCACCATGGTCTTTTGACCATCAATGTACCCCATATAACACAAGATAGCCGGATCATCACGGAATGCTCTATCACCATGAATCTCATAAGCATCATCCATTATCAAACGAATATAATCTAAAGCGTAAGGACGATCGGGATGTCTTGCTAACTGAAGCTTTTGATAATCACTAAGTGATTTCATTGTTTTTGTAACTTCTTTTTCCAAATCTTTTTCAAAAGACTCCAAAGCATATTCATCACTTTTTGCACGAGCAGAATCAATATCTTGCTGAATCTGCTCTATTTTCTTTTCAAATTCTAAATAAGTTGCCATGCAACATCCTTATATTTTTTTAAAGATAACAACTCCGTTAGTTCCACCAAAACCAAACGAATTACTCATAACTACATTAATCTCTGCATCTCTTGCCTCATTTGGAACATAGTCTAAATCACAATTTTCATCCGGAGTTGTGTAGTTAATTGTTGGTGGTAATTTTCCATCACGCATTGCCATCAGCGAAACAACAGCTTCAATAGCCCCGGCAGCCCCAAGGCAGTGACCTATTTGTCCCTTGATTGAACTCATTGGTGGACAATTTTCAGCCCCTCCAAATAGCTCTTTTACAGCTGCTGTTTCATTTTTATCATTTGCCGGTGTTGAGGTACCGTGTGCATTTACATAATCTACTTTGATATTACCGGCCATTCTCATGGCAGCTTTCATAGCACGTAGTGGACCATCAACAACCGGTGTTGTAATATGATTTGCATCACCACTCTCTCCAAATCCGATAACTTCACCATAAATCTTAGCACCACGAGCAACAGCCATATCATACTCTTCAAGAATTAATGCAGCTGCACCTTCACCCATAACAAATCCATTTCTATCTGCATCAAATGGTCTTGATGCCTCTTTTGGATTTTCATTATTGGTACTCAATGCTTTCATTGAAGCGAAACCACCAATACCTGCACCACATATTGCCGACTCTGCACCAACAACCAACATTCTATCTGCACCATCAAGCATAATTGTTTTTGTTGCTTCAGCAATGGCATGTGTACCTGCTGCACAAGCTGTTACACATGATAAATTTGGTCCTTTAAGTCCATGTTCAATAGAGATAAATCCACCCAACATATTCACCAATGATGAAGGGATAAAGAAAGGAGAGATTCTTTTAGGTCCTTTGTTCTCACAAATAATTGAATTTTTTTCAATATTCGGTAAGCCACCGATTCCTGATGCTGAAGAGATACCAAAACGCTCTTTATCAATGTCATCGTCAAAATTTGCATCTTCCATAGCTTCTAATGTAGCTTTTATACCCAGATGAATAAATCTATCTGCTTTTTTCACCTCTTTAGCATCCATTACTGTACTTGCATCAAAACCAACAACTTCACCTGCAATTCTTACAGAAAATTTTTCAGCATCGAAAAGTTCAATCTCTTTTATTCCACACTCACCATTTAAAATAGCAGAAAATGAACTCTCTTTATCATGCCCTACACTGTTAATCATTCCTAAGCCAGTAATTACTACTCTTTTCACTCTATCTCCTATGCTCTTTTTAAGATATATATCAAACCATTAAAAAATGGATTCAAATATATTTTATAAAAATTTAGGGTAGACACATCGGTCTACCCCTACGATTATGCTTGAATATTCTCAATGAATTTAATTGCATCTGAAACATTTGCAATTTTTTCAGCATCTTCATCAGGAATTTCAATATCAAATTTCTCTTCAAGTGCCATTACGAGTTCAACAACATCAAGGCTATCAGCACCAAGATCTTCTACAAACTTAGACTCTTCTTTAACCTCATCCGGGTTTACGTTTAGTTGCTCAACAACAACTTCTTTTACATCATCAAATAGTGCCATGACACTCTCCTAATTGTTTAAATTTATGCTCATAAGTATAGCAAAAAAATATAAATATACTTCTCACTTCCTCCACTTTCATCTTTTTATTATTAAAAACAGCAATTTTTCAACACTATTTTTTTTAAAAATGTTTTTTTTTTCACAAAAATTATTTCATAGAAATAATTTACGCTACTTTCACTTTATAATCGTGAATTAATTGTGGAAATTACCCTTATATATAATGTAAGTATTTATATTATAAAGATTGAAATTTTTTCAAAAATTTTCTGAACGATTTTAGATCTATTTTTACCTTTAAAAATATCTAAAATGAAATAAATTACAATTTTTACAAAAAATTTTACAAAATTTTTCAACTGTTACCTAATGGCTATATAATGGGCATCTCTAAAGAACAATATTTTAATATAACTTTAATTTTAATTTTATATTAAGTCTATTAAGCTACAATTCCCAACTTTTTTTCAAGAAGGAAACAACGAACATGATAAAACATTTTACAGCACTTTTACTCTTAACATTAACTGTATTAGCATTTGACAATGCATACCTCAATACAGTTTCACAAGGTGTGAAAAATTACAATGTTAAAACAGAAGCGTCTACAACTTCTAAACATGAAGAACCCAGGACACAAAAGAGTCCCAAGAGTAATTTAACTACTTCAGAAACAATAAGTAATGAAAAACTTACGGTTGTTAACAAGAAACTCCGAACTGCAAACGACATTAAAATCTTTAAAACCACAAAAATCGAACCTATCAACTACACCAATACCATCTCCCTTAACAAACTACAAGTATCTGAGAAGAAACAGAAATTTTTTCATATGATTCTTCCTGCTATTTTAATTTCTAAAGAGAATCTGCGATTAAAACGTGAAAGAGTTCTCTCTTTAATGTCTACTCCGGCCGAAGAGTTACCTCAAGAAGATAAAGAATTTTTAGAGAATCTTTATGAAACCTATAAAACGACAGACAACAAACAACTTGCTAGCCGTTTAAGAACACACCCGGTAAGTATCATTTTAGCTCAAGCAGCTATTGAATCTGCATGGGGTGAATCAAGATTTTTTAAAAAAGGTAATAACATTTTTGGTATGTGGTCCTACAATAAAAATGAACCAAGAATCAAAGCAAACGGCAACAGAAACGGTAAATCCATTTATGTTAAGAAGTATGCTACATTAAGTGATGCCATTGATGATTACTTTGTAGTAATTGGTAGAGGTGCTTATAAAAACTTTAGAAAACAGAGAAAAATTACCGATGATCCTCTTCAATTGGTTCAATACTTGGTAAACTACTGTGAGCTAAGAGAACAATATACCAACAAACTAAAAAAGTTTATCGTACAGAATAAACTTAGAAAATTTGATGAGTTTGAAATTTCTGAGCAGTATATTATTTAATTTATATGCTTTTTAGGGGTTGATTTTAATCAATCCCTAATTTTTATGCTCAATCTGATGTGTTGTTGAATCATCTGAGTTTACACCACTACTTGATGAACCAAATACTTTTCCTATAATATTTTTAAAACCAGCCTCACTTTTTTCATACTCACGTTCCGAATCTTGTAAAGCACTCTCCCACGCCGAAGAGAACCCCGGAGCTTGAAGCATCATTTTTCTTAATGCATTATCATAAATATTAAACTGTCTAAGTTCAGCACGCCCTGGCTTTTGTCCCAATGTTTTAACAGAGATACGTAAATTTTCATTCTCTTTTTTTAATGTTTCTATATCTGACATCAATGTTTTATTACCAACATCAGTAATCTTCATTTGTCGCTCTAAATGCTCTTGATAATTTTTTAATTCTTTTTTATGTTTTCTAATGGTTAACATTGACTTGATGTAACTTAGTACCCAACCGATGGCGACACCAATAATAATCAATAAAATAGTTTGTGCATTAAATTCGATGCTCATGTTATTTCCTTTTCATGTTTGAATTAGAAAGATTATAACATAAGAAAATCATTGACTCTAAATAAAATATGGCTTTTATGCTAAAATGTTAAGTATGAGAATAGATTTACACAACCACACCACACGATGTAACCATGCTGTTGGTACAATGGATGAATATATCCAACGTGCCATAGAATTGGATATAGATATTTATGGATTTTCTGAACATGCTCCTATGAATTTCGACAAGCACTACCGTCTTAGTTTTGAAGAGATGCACAACTATGTCCAAGATGTGCTTCAAGCCAAAGAAAAATATAAAAAAGATATTAAAATTCTTCTTGGATATGAAGTAGACTATCTAAAAGGGTACATGGATGAACGTGTTATCAATGCAGATGTTGATTACATGATTGGTTCAGTTCACTTTATTGATAAATGGGGATTTGACAATCCTGAATTTATAGGTGGCTATGAAGAGCGAAATATTGATGAAATATGGCAAAGTTATTTTGATGCCATAGAAGCCATGGCAAAAACAAGGTATTTTGATATTGTTGGACACCTAGATTTAATCAAGGTCTTTAAATTTATGCCTACAAAAGATATACGCCTTATCGCTAACAATGCTCTAAAAGCAATAAAAAAATCAGGAATGGTATTAGAACTTAATGCTGCCGGTCTTCGTAAACCCATACAAGAAATTTATCCCTCTCCTGAACTTTTAGAGATGGCCTATGAACTTGATATTCCCATTACTTTTTCTTCAGATGCACATGATATTGAACAAATAGGCTTTAAGTATGATGAAGTTATACAATTGGCTAAAAGCATTGGTTATACACAAGCTGTAACTTTTGAGCAGCGTGAAAAACAATTGATTAAATTTTAATCAAAAGTATCTATACATTTTAAAAAAGTTGCGATAGAATGTACGGAACTTAAAACTTTAGGAGAGACAAATGGGTAAATTTGTAAACAATGTAGATGAATTTTTTAAATTCTGTGAAGATAACGAAGTAGAATTTGTAGATTTTAGATTTACAGACATTAAAGGAACATGGCATCATATCTCATATAGAATGAGTGCTGTTGAAGCAAGCATGTTAGAAGCCGGTCTTCCATTTGATGGTTCTTCAATCGAGAACTGGCAACCAATTCAAAAATCAGATATGCTACTTAAGCCTGATGTTCCAACAGCATTCCTTGACCCTTTTACTGCTGATTCAACAGTTATTGTTATTTGTGATGTTTATGATATTTATAAAAATGACCTTTATGAGAGATGTCCTAGAAGTATTGCTAAAAAAACACTTGCTTATATGGAATCAGAAGGTATTGGTGATACAGCGTTCTTTGGTCCTGAAAATGAATTCTTTATTTTTGAAAATGTTCAAATTTGGTCAGGGATTAACCAATCAGGATACCGAGTTGATTCAGAAGAAGGTGAATGGAACTATTCAACTTCCTATGGTGAAGTAGGAAACATGGGTCACCGACCGGGAACCAAAGGTGGTTACTTTCCGGTAATGCCAACAGATACCATGGTTGACTTACGTGCAGAAATGATGCAAGTTATGGAAGATGTTGGTCTTACCGTAATGTTGGGTCACCACGAAGTTGCACAAGCTCAAGGTGAAATCGGTATCAAATTTGGTACACTTATTGAAGCTGCTGATAATGTTCAAAAGTACAAATATGTTGTTAAAATGGTAGCACACCTTAATGGGAAATCAGCAACATTTATGCCAAAACCACTATTTGGTGACAATGGTAACGGTATGCACGTACACCAATCTATCTGGAAAGATGGTAAAAACTTGTTCTACAAAGAGGGTGAATATGCAAATCTTTCTGACATGGCACTTAACTATTTAGGTGGTATCTTTAAACACTCCGGTGCAGTTTCAGCATTTACCAACCCAAGTACCAACTCATACAAAAGATTGGTTCCAGGATTTGAAGCACCAAGTATCTTAACCTACTCTAGCCAAAACCGTTCAGCTGCTTGTAGAATTCCTTATGGTGCCGGTGAAATGGCAACAAGAATTGAAACAAGATTCCCGGATTCAACTTCATGTCCTTACCTTTGTTTCTCTGCATTAATGTTGGCAGGTATTGATGGTATTAAAAATAAAGATATACCTGTTGGACCTATGGACATTGACCTTTTCGAATTAACGCTTGATGAGATTAAAGAGAAAAACATTCCTCAAATGCCTAGAACACTAAGAGAAGCACTTGAAGGTCTTCGTGGCGACTTTGATTTCCTTAGACCGGTTATGACCGATGAATTTATTACAACATACAGACAATACATGTTTGCAACTCAAGTTCACCCTGATGAAGCCAGACCTACAGGATTTGAATTTTACACCACATACTCGTGTTAATCCCGTGGACAAGGCATTGCCTTGTCCCTACTCCTAAACTCTTTTTATTTTTCTTCATTTTTTACTTTTTATGATAAAATATCACCTATTTAAAAGGTGCTTTTCATGAAAAATTTGCTCATTCATTTTATATTTTTTTTAATACTTCTCTTTGTTGTCTTACTTTCTTTTTATTTTTTAGGAAAAAATTTCTGGTATCCCTATTATAAAAAATGTTTTATTGAAAAAGAGATTGAACCTTGTATACCAACAGAGTGTAACCGTACACATATTGATTCAGCTACCGGTACAATTGTAATGGAGAAAAACTGTACTGAAGCACCAAACATTACCCTTTTCCAAACTTTTCAAGCTCCAAAAATTTCATCTGATCGACGACTTAAACATCTTCTTGCTGATAGTGACTTTATTATTTATCCTAAACAATTAACCCTTATTGGTCTTAAAAATGAACAAATTTTAGAGGTTTGGGGTGAATTAAACGGGAAACAAGCACACATAGAATCTTACCAATTTACAGCATTTTCAGGTCAATTAGGTCCTAAATTTAAAGAGGGTGACCGACAAATACCTGAAGGCATTTATGGTATATCTTATCTCAATCCCAACAGTAAATTCCATCTCTCCATGCGTGTCAATTATCCCAATGATTTTGATAAGAAAATGGCTCGTTTGGAAAAACGCACCAATTTAGGAAGTGACATCATGATCCATGGAAGTGACAAAACCATTGGCTGTGTTCCTATTGGAGATGATGCCATTGAAGAGTTGTATTTTTTAGCCCAAAAAGTAGGTATTAAAAATATAAAAGTCATTCTTTCCCCTGTTGATTTTAGAACCACAAAAGTAAAAATAAAAAATGACAATCACCCGTGGCTTAAAGAACTCTATGCCAATATAACCAAAGAGATGCAACCCTTTATCTCAAAATAACCACATTTTGGATAGAATATCCACAATTAAAAACACGGGATTTTATTATGGATATCAGACAAGAGTTTCTAAACTATTTTCAGAGCAAAGGACATGAACTTATTGAGAGCTCTCCTCTTGTTCCGGATGACGCAACATTAATGTTTACCAATGCCGGAATGGTTCAGTTTAAAAATATATTTACAGGAGAAGCACCTATACCTGCCACACCTCGTGCCACATCAAGCCAAACCTGTTTAAGAGCCGGGGGGAAACACAATGACCTTGACAATGTGGGCTATACAGCACGACACCATACCCTCTTTGAGATGTTGGGGAACTTCTCTTTTGCTGACTACTTTAAAGAGGAAGCCATAGCTTATGCTTGGGAGTTTATTACTTCTGAAGAATACTTAAACTTACCAATTGAGAAACTATGGGTCACCGTACATGAGAGTGATGATGAAGCTGAAGAGCTATGGAAAAAACACATAGCAGCCGATAGAATTATCCGTTTTGGTGATGCTGATAACTTCTGGCAAATGGGTGACACAGGGCCATGTGGACCATGTAGTGAAATCTTTTATGATCAAGGTGCAGAGCATTTTAACTCTGAAGAGGACAAAATGGGTGGTGAAGGTGACCGTTTCTTAGAAATTTGGAACTTGGTCTTTATGCAATACTACCGTGATGAGACAGGCACACTCACCCCTCTACCGAAACCAAGTATCGACACAGGTATGGGACTTGAAAGAGTGGTTGCCATTAAAGAGGGCGTTTTAAACAACTACCACTCTAGCCTTTTCATGCCATTCCTAGATAAAATTGGTGAATTGATTGGAAGCAAATATGATTACCGTGCTGATAACTCTGCAAGTTACCGTGTTATTGCTGACCATTTACGTTCATGTTCATTCCTTTTGGCTCAAGGGGTCAACTTTGACAAAGAGGGGCGTGGGTATGTTCTACGAAGAATCATGCGTCGTGCCATTCGTCATGGATACCTATTGGGACTAAGAGAACCATTTATGTACAAACTGGTTGATACCTTGGTTGAGGTGATGGGTGAACAGTATGAGTACCTTAACAGCAAAGCTGAAGCGATTCAAACAGCCATGAAAATGGAAGAAGAGCGATTCTTTGATACCATTGAAGCCGGAATTAAACTCTTTAATGAGGAACTGGAGAACACCAAAGATATATTTAACGGTGAAGTAGCCTTTAAACTTTATGACACCTACGGTTTCCCTCTTGACTTAACCGAAGATATGTTACGAGAAAAAAACATCGCCCTTGATATTGAAGCCTTTGACCGAAAAATGGATGCCCAAAAAGCACAATCAAAAGCAGGCTGGAAAGGAACAGGTGATGCTGCCACAACCGGTGATTTTAAAGCGTTAAAAGAGTCCTTTGGACTCAATGAGTTTGTAGGGTACAGTAAAACTGCTAGCACGGCAACCGTTTTAGCTCTTTTAGATGAGAACTTTCAACGTGTCGAAGAGATTAACGGTAAAGGTTGGGTTTACCTTAGCAATACCCCTTTCTATGCTAAATCGGGTGGACAAACAGGAGACAGAGGTCAATTAATAACGAATAATGAAAAACGAATAATTAATATTTTGGACACACAAAAATTTTTAGAGATGAACCTCTCTGAAGTAGAAGGTAGCCTAAAAGCATGTGACCAAGTTGAAGCCATGGTTGACAACTCACGTGCCGAAATAGAAAAACACCACTCAGCAACCCACCTACTCCACGCCGGACTACGAGCCATATTAGGAAACCACATCGCCCAAGCAGGTTCACTTAATGATGACAAACGATTACGTTTTGACTTCTCTCATCCTCAAGCAATGAGTTCTGAAGAGATCGTTCAAGTAGAAGCGTGGGTTAACGATAAAATCAGCCGTAACATTACAGCTAAAACAGAAGTAATGTCGGTAGATGAAGCAAAAAACTCAGGTGCTATGGCACTTTTTGGTGAAAAATACGGTGACGAAGTACGCGTGGTCTCTTTTGCACAAGACTCCATAGAGCTCTGTGGTGGAACCCATGTAAGCAATGCTTCAGAAATTGGTCTCTTTATGATTACCAAAGAGTCTGGAGTATCAGCAGGGGTAAGAAGAATCGAAGCGATTTGTGGAAATGCTGCAATCGAAACAGTCAACAATGTACGTAATGAACTAAATGAAATTAAAACCGAACTGAAAAACCAAAATGCACTGGCTGGAATCAACAACCTTAAAGAACAAATTAAAACCCTCAAAGGGGAACTAAAAACGGCTCTCTCTTCAATAAAAAAAGAGCTAAGTAGTAATGAGATTAACGGTAAAAACATTATTGTAGATGTTGTAGAAGTCGGTGACATTAAAGAGCTGATTGATGAAGCAAAAAATAAATACCCTAACCTTGCCATTATGTTGTTCCAGAAAAAAGGAGACAAAGTCATGATCGCTTGTGGTTCAAAAGAAACCAATATCAAAGCTGGAAACTGGATAAAAGCCATAGCTCCGATTCTTGGTGGTGGTGGTGGAGGTCGCCCGGACTTTGCCCAAGCTGGTGGAAAAGATGCTTCTAAAATAGCTGAAGCTAAAGAGAAAGCATTGGCTTATTTGCAAGAGAATCTTTAATGCGTAGGTCGGGGTGCCCTCATCCCGACATAAATCTGCATAAAACAAAATTCAAACTATTTATATGAATTTGAATAAAATAAAAAGCATCTCAACTATTTAAATACGTGTCGGGATGAGGGCAACCCGACCTACAATGGATAAACATTATGATACACCTCGCCTCAAACTCCCAATCACGAGCCTTACTCCTCAACAGATTTAATATAGATTTCATTCAAAAAGCTCCCGAATATGATGAAGAGCAAATCGAAACCAAAACAGCCAAAGATTTCGCCTACATAGCAAGCAAAGGAAAACTCGAAGCTGCCATTAAAGAGTTTGGATTAGAGGCTCCCCTGCTCACAGCCGATTCGGTCATACTTTCAGCCGACGGTGAACTGTTACGAAAACCCCAAAATATTGACGATGCCAAGCGTATTTTAGAACTACAAAGTGGTTCATCGATGGCAATTATATCTGCCATGCACTACAAAACCAAAACCTTTTATATGTCTGATGTTTCAGCCACCTACTACAACTTTTTAGAGTTTGAAAAAGAAGACTTAGAGACCTATTTAGAAAATGGCTTATGGCAAGGAAAAGCCGGTGGCTGTATGGTTGAAGGATTTTGTAAAAAATATATAAAATCCGTACATGGCTATGAGAGTACGGCCATGGGACTCAGTATTGAGAAATTGTTGCCGTGGTTGGTGAACTAAATGTATGAAAACGAACTCAACGCCCTAAAAAAAGCAGGACGCTTTCGCCAACGAAAAATATGGGATCACAACTTAATTGACTTTGCTTCTAATGACTACTTGGGTCTTGCCAATAATAAAAAGCAACTCAAAAAAGCTCTGAAACTTGTTAATGAATACGATACCCATGCCCCTAAAGCGAGTATGTTGGTCAATGGGTATCATGAGATTCATGAACGTTTTGAGACCACGTTAGCAAAGCTCAATGGTTTCGAAGAGGGAATGATTGTGGGCTCTGGATTTTTGGCAAATATGGCACTAATAGAAGCTTTGGTTCGTAAAAAAGACAGGCTCTTTATTGATGAAGATTATCACGCTTCAGGTATGATGGCAACGGGGCTTTTGGGTGATAGAGTGGTAACATTTAAACACAATGATCCCCATGACTTAGAAGAGAAACTCAAAATACACACAACAGGACGTAAGATTATTGCTGTTGAAGGTATCTACTCGATGAGTGGAAATCTTTGTGATAGAGCCATATTTGAGCTTGCAGATAGCCATGATGCACTGCTCATAGTAGATGAAGCACATAGCTCGGGTGTACTGGGTCAAAATCTTTTAGGTATTTTTGAATATTATGACATCGAACCCAAAGACAATCACATTAAAATGGGAACCCTTGGTAAAGCCTATGGAAGTTATGGGGCGTATATTTTAGCCAATTCAGAGATTATTAGTTTTTTAGAAAACCGTGGGAAACCAATTATTTATTCAACGGCTCCATCGGTAATTGATACAGCCTTAGCCTTGGTTAACATAGAGCATGTTGCTCAAAAAAGTGAAAAGTATTATGCAAAAATTCAAGCACGTCAAGCCATTGTCAAAAAGATAATTGGCATTAATTTTCAATCACTTATATTAGCCCTACCCGTACTTGATAACGCCATGGCTCTGGGCTTACAGAAAGAACTTATACAGAGTGGATATTTGGTTGGTGCCATTCGAAAACCTACAGTAAAAGAACCTATATTACGTATTATACCCCGTATTGGAAGCTCTAAAAAATCACTAGAATCCATGATTCTTCAAGTCTATTAATACAATAATTAAGATATAATCATCTCTTAATTAATAAAAGGAATTGATATATGGTAAATCAACTTATTAAAGGTTCTATAGCATTAGTAATGATTTTTGCCATTGCACTTTTTGCTGCATTTATCTATGCTTACAATGAAATTAAGCTTGATGCTGATAAACTGATTAATTATAATCCACCAACATCTTCGGTTATTTTAGATGTCAAAGGTGAAAAAATTGCTTATGTCTTTGCCGGACAACACCGTCTCTATGCTACCTATGATGAAATACCGGGGTATCTTATTGAAGCTTTGGTTGCCATAGAAGATACACGATTTTTTGAACACAGTGGGGTTAATCCTGATGCGATTATTCGTGCTGCACTAAAAAATTTTAAAGCCGGACAAAATATTGAAGGGGGAAGTACTCTAACCCAACAGCTTATTAAAAACAAACTTCTTACCAATGAACGAAGCTACAGTAGAAAAATCAAAGAAGCCATTTTATCAATGAAAATTGAAAATGAGTTAACAAAAGAAGAGATTTTAGAACGCTACTTAAATGAAATGTTTTTTGGGCATGGATATTATGGGGTTAAAACTGCAGCAAAAGGTTTTTTTCGTAAAGAATTGGATCAACTGACATTAAAAGAGTCTGCTATTTTAGCTGGACTTATGAAAGCTCCAACCACCTATGATCCAACACGAAATTATGAAAAATCATTAACCCGTGCCGGTACCATTTTAGCAAGAATGAACAAACTCGGCTGGATTACTCAGGATGAGTACCTAGATGCCGTCAAAGAGATACCAACCGTATATAAAGACACCCTTACTCAAAACATTGCTCCATACATTACCGATGAAGTCGTGAGACGACTGAGTAAAGAATTTAAAGATATTCGAACCGGTGGATACACCATCTACACTACAATTGATATGGAGCAACAAAAAATTGCCCGTGAAGCACTGAAGTATGCTCATAAAAAAATTGCTAAAAAACAAAATGAAAATCCAAATACAACTTCGCTTAATGGTGCTTTACTGGCTGTAGAGAATAAAACAGGAGATATTAAAGCAATGGTTGGAGGCGTTGACTATGAAAAATCAGCCTACAATCGTGCCACCATGATGACCCGTCAACCCGGTTCTGCATTTAAACCATTTATTTATCAAGTTGCTCTAGATATGGGGTACAATCCGGCAACAGAACTGACCGATGTTGCTAGAACCTTCCAATACTACAGTAAGGGTAAACGTAAAATCTGGCGACCTAAAAATTATGAAAGTAACTTTGTAGGATTTATTAAACTGCGTGAAGCTTTGGTGCACTCAAGAAACTTAGCCACCATTAACTTGGTAACAGAAGTTGGCGTACATCGTATTTTTGAAAAGCTTCAACAGCTGAACATTCCTCATATTCCACAAGACATGTCCATTGCTCTAGGAAACCTTGGATTAAGCCCTGCAAAAATGGCACAAATTTACTCTGCATTTGCCAATGGTGGACACATGATTGAACCACGATTAATCTCTAAAGTACTTTCACGTAATGGTACCTTAATTTATGAGAGTCAAACTCAAGAGATTACGGATTTTACTACACCGGAGCAAGCTTACCTTATGACCGATATTCTAAGGGATATTGTTATACGAGGTACAGGACGTAACGCACGTGTAGATGGAGTTGAGGTGGCAGGTAAAACAGGAACAACCAATAAAAATGTTGATGCTTGGTTCTGTGGATACTCTCCAAGTACTGAAGTGATTGTTTGGTTTGGAAGAGACAACAACAAGCCTATAGGTAAAGGAGGGACAGGTGGAGGAACAGCAGCCCCTGCCTTCTCATACTTTTTGAAAAAACTTCATGCACTCTACCCCAATATGCCACGTAAATTTACCCGTCCAGAAGGTGTTTACAATGCAAAAGATGGTGTCATAACCGAACTCTATACCGATACATCACCATTACCTACACGAACTGAGTCAGCAACCAATCCGGATAATGATTTTGATCTCTTTTAAAATATATTATCTAAGGGTAGAAACAAGGGTGGAGACATGGCTCCACCCCTACCCCTACACAAGACATTAACCTTGTAACTCTATCAATTTTTCTTTTACTTCTGCCACATGATTTTTTACTTTAACCTTTTCCCATTTATAAGCCAATGTTCCATCCGGAGCTATTAAAAATGTACTTCTAACCACCCCCATATACTCTCTACCCATAAACTTTTTCAGTTGCCACATTCCAAAGCTTTTACACAACTCTTTCTCTTCATCAGCAAGCAGTGTAATTTTTAACTCTTTTTTCTCTATAAAATTTCTATGTTTTTTAGGACTATCAGGACTTACTCCTAAAATAATGGCTTTCAACCCTGTAAAGTCAGGTAATGCAGCTGTAAAGTCACAAGCTTCTGTGGTACACCCGGGGGTATTGTCTTTTGGATAAAAATAGATAACTGCCCATCTCCCTTTAATGTCTCTAAAACATATCTCTTCTTCGTCTTGGTTGGGTAGACAAAATTCCGGTATAGCATCGCCAATTTCTAACATGGTAAATCCTTATAATTTTTTGGTAGTATATCAAAATGCAAAAAGAAAAGACAATGAACAAAGAAAAATTATTAAAAGAGATAGAAGCCCTACTCTCCTATAAACCCGAAGATAAATTAGAGATAAATCCCAACTATTTGGAATATTTAGAACTTGAAGATTTAGAGTCCATTAAAAGAGGTCTTCTTAATAAAATAGGCAAATTAAGCCAAGAAGATATTGATTGGCTAGAACAATTTAAACAATATTCGTAGGGACAATCCCCCTGTGGTTGTCCGATGTTCATTTTGATTTTCGGACACAGACAATTTGAATTTGTTTTGCATATTGGGTATCGGACAAGCACGGGGGCGTTGTCCCTACGTTGTATACGCTTCGCTATCCCAACATTTGATGCCTAAATCTAAAGCTATTTTAGTCATTAAGCCTGTTCCTTGTGTATGAAGAAGCTCTTTTTGATTACTGTAAACTTTTCCACTTTGTACGGCACAACTTGGGCTTCTATCTTTACCAATAAACAGTTTTATATCGGGATGTTGTTCAAAAAAATTGTGAGCATAGTCAAGAATAGGTACAGAGAGGTTTTGCCCATTCTCGTTAGAGATAGCATTTATACCTTCTCCATTATCAATTAAATCCATGGTCGGACGAGGAGAACCAAAGCAGTCATCCTCGGGGCAAAAAGGGACAATCTCAAATGAATCCAATTGCTTTAATAGTGATTCATTCAAATTATCCCTTGCATCATAACGACAAGCACAGCCCATAAGGCAAGCTGAGAGGGCTACTTTTGGTTTGTCCATATTAATTACAAATAACCACAGATTTAATTTCAGTAAACTCTTCTAGTGCCCATTTTGGTCCCTCACGCCCTACTCCTGAAAGCTTAGAGCCTCCATAAGGTTGAACATCAAAACGTAAGGTTGGAATATCATTAATAACCACTCCTCCACACTCAGCATCATCTATAAATCTCTGGGTCAGTTTTAAATCATTAGTAAAAATAGAGAACTGTAGTCCATAAGGAGAGTCATTCATCTTTGCTATAGCCTCTTCATACGAATCTACTTTAACCAAACTCACAATAGGGGCAAATACCTCTTCACAAACGATCTTCATATCATCTGTAACATTTGCCATCACCGTTGGAGTAAAACTGCCGTCAATAACCTCTCCACCGGTCAAAAGTGTTGCTCCTTCATTTTGTGCTGAAGCCACCCATGATTTTGCTCTATGAAGCGACTCTTCATCAATAAGAGGTCCCATAAAGGTATCTTCTTCATAGGGTGAACCCACTTTTAGTGTTTTGGTCTCAGCTGCTATTTCAGCTGCAAACGCATCATAGACATCAGCGTGAATATAAACACGTTGTAACGAAATACAAACTTGTCCCGAATTCACAAAGGCACCAAAGGCACAACGCGAAGCAGCATAGTTGAGATCAGCTGATGTATCAATATAGGTTGCTGCATTACCACCCAACTCTAAACTCACTTTTTTAATACCGGCTTGCTGCGTAATAATGTTTCCAACGGGAACTGAACCTGTAAAAGAGAGTACCCGTGGAATCATACTTTTAACCAAAGTACTTCCCACTTCTACATCACCATACACCACTGAAAGTGCGTCTTTAATGGCATATTCAGAGCTATTGAAGAGTTTGGCTAATTTATACGCTGTGAGGGGTGCTTCAGGTGTTGGTTTTAAAACAACAGCATTTCCGGCTCCCAAAGCAGGAGCAATTTTATGTGCTACCAAGTTTAATGGAAAATTAAAAGGTGTAATACAAGCCACAACACCCACCGGCACACGAGAAAAATAAGCAATAGCTTTTTTACCACTAGGAGCAATATCCGTAGGAATGGTCTCACCATGTAAAGCTACCAACTCTTTGGCTGTAATTTCAATGGTTTCAATACATCGATCCACCTCTACACGGGCAAAAGCTAACGGTTTTGCCACCTCATTGACCAAAGTAAGTGCCATATCTTCTCGATACTCACGTAACTTATCTGCCACATCTTCAAGCCATGCTACACGCTGATGCAGAGGTGATTTTGCTGTTTCTTTGGCTGCTGCTTCGGCTATTTTTAATGCTCTTTGGGTATCTTCTGCTGTACAAACCGGAGCCAAACTAACCACTCGATTATCATAAGGACTTTTACGTTCAGACAATGCCTCTCGTCTCTCTTCACTGCTCCCCATAAATACTTTGGCTTCACCTATACTCTTATTTTTAAATATACTAAACATAATTATTTCCTCAATTAGATCTCGTATTAGAAATCTGTAATTTGAATAAATTATAACGCAATAGGAGTTAAGTCTATTTAAACTTTAAATGAATCCATAAAAAAATTAAGAAGTAGAAAGAAGTCCCAAAATTTTAGGGACTTCTTGGGGAAGGGAAAAAGAAGGTTAAAAAAAATTACTTTTTGATTTCTGCAGCCATAGCTTCAATACCGGCATCATCAAGTTTAGCAACTTGACCAGCCATAACAGCTTTCATTGCTCCACCGTAAGAGCCATCTTTGTATCCTTTAAGTGATTTAACGATATCTTCTTTGCTCATCTCTTTAACTACTTTAGATACGTTCATTGCTTTTTTCTCAAAATCTGCTCCATGACATCCTTTACATACTGCTGTATTTGCAAATGCTACTGTTGTTAATAATGAAGCTGCTGCTGCTACTTTAATCATTTTACTCATTGTTTTCCTTTATTTTGTTTTGTTGTTAAGCATTATTATTTTAGATAGTATTTGTGTGAAAATTGTGAACTTTTCCCTTTTTTCTTTAATTTTCATACCAATTTAAACAAAAATTCCCAACTGTGTCACGTAAGAACCCAATAAAAAATTAAAAAAAACTCTCAATTAATGACTTCGCTTTCTCTTTTACATCCTCAACATCAATCTTTTTGAGATTATCACGAACATCTTTCTGTACATTTTCTATCGCATCGCTACTCTCTGTTCCAAGCCATCCACTAAGTTGTTTACTCATCTGATATTTTAGGAGTTTTCTCATATCTACAGAGACCTGAGGATTTTTTAATGTACCGTAAATCTCTCCAAAAATCTCCTGACCTTGCATCTTAATTTCAAAGTTTGAATTCACATTATTGTTCTGTGCATTGAGTTTCATATCGGTTAAATAGAGATGACTCACACCGTTATCTATTTTAAGTGTTGAAGAGAGCAACTCATTTTGATACCCACCTTGAAAAGAACTCTGATCATACTGTTCTGCAAGCATATCTATTCCCGAAGCATTATAGATCATATTGATCATCTGCGTCTGCTTAAAACGGGTCTCTTTTAAATCGGTATTGATTAAAACAATTTTATCATTCATATCGTAATTGATGCTTCCATACACTTTAGAAGAAAAGAGTGCCGGATAAGAAAATTGACTTAATAAACTTTCCAAAGAGACAGCTTTTAAATTTAAATCAATCTTCTTATCTTGATACAGATACTCCAAATCTCCACCAAACTTTTTTGTATGCCCTTGAATCACCAACTGATTGGTATAGGTCACTTTTCCTATTGTATCTAAGGCTCCTCTATATTTATATTTTAAAAATTTTTCAAAATATGCCAAATCATTCAAATGGAGTTCATACTCAGCTTCTGCACTCTTTTTAGTTTGATGATACTTTCCATTTTTTATCTTTAAAGTCCCTATATCTGAGTGCATGTCGGCAATATATTTGTACTGTATGTCATTAAAATCTATGGTTGAAGACAACGTAAATAAAGCAGCAGGTGCCACAGTTGGCATAAGTGCTTTCTTCATATGAACAACCGTTCTTCCTTGTTTTTCATATGTTGAGAAACGTTTAAACTGAGCATCTATATCCACCAAACCCTCAATGAGAGGTTTCTGTTTTAAAAATTTCAATACGTTCTGACTCTTTGCTTTATTTAAAGTAAAATTCATATCTTGAAAACTGTTCGGAACTTTTATAAAACTGTAACGACCATTTCCCTCAAACAGTTCTCCCTGACCGTCTATACGTAAGTTTGAAAAAGGACCCAATAAACGCCCCCTAACATCCACCCTATCTTCTAAATAAAAGCCATTAAGTCTAAAAGTCTCTCCTACAAGATGATAGTTCATATCAACTGAGGTTTGATTTACTTCACCTTCGAGCAGAACATTGGCTCCATTATTGACCTTTAATTTCATACTTAAATGAGGATATTGATGAATGGCTAAATGGAGTACTTTGATTTCATTTTTAGTGGTTTTAGAGAGATAGTCTTCTAAAAAAAATCCTAAACTTTGCTCTCCTAAATTTGTGTTTAAAAAATAAAAAATTACCAATGTACCAAAGCTCAACAACCACAAAAAATACTTTAAGAGAATCCTCATAAATCTGCCCCCATGCTTTTTTTCTTATTTTATCATAAAAAGAGAATTTAACACGACTTTAGCTAAAATGTCCCATTAATTTTAGGGGATTTCGAAAACCCTTTAATACTAAAAATAACGGAGCAAGCACAATATGGATGCAGCAAAATATATATGGATGAACGGTGAGTTTAAGGCGTGGAATGAGGCACAAACTCACGTTTTATCACACACTATACATTATGGAAATGGTGTAATTGAAGGAACCAAAGCATATAAAACAGCTGATGGTTATGCTATTTTTAGACTAAATGATCACACAAAGAGACTTAAAGAGTCAGCAAAAATGACCCTAATTAACATTCCTTACACTGTTGAAGAGATGAATGAGGCACAAATTGAGCTTATTAAAAGAAATGAGTTTACAGGAGACAACGTTTATCTAAGACCTTTTGCCTTTTTAGGTTACGGTGTTATGGGTGTTTATCATAAAGATGCCCCTGTAGAAACCGTAATGGCAGCATGGGAATGGGGAGCATACCTTGGTGAAGAGGGTCTAAAATCAGGAATCAAACTTAAGATTGCTTCCATGACCAGACCTGCTAATACCTCAAACATGGGAAAAGCAAAAGCAACGGCAAACTACTTAAACTCCCAAATGGCAAAATATGAAGCGATTGATTGTGGCTATGATGAAGCCCTGCTTTTAGATGACCAAGGTTATGTCGCAGAAGCATCAGGTGCCAGTTTTTTTATGGTAAAAGATGGTGTCATTATTACCCCACCAAATGATAACTCTTTGGTATCGATTACACAAAAAACAGTTATTGAAATTGCTCAAGATATGGGTTATGAAGTCATACATCGTAGAATTTCTCGTGAAGAGGTGTACATTGCAGATGAAGCCTTTTTAACAGGAACAGCAGCAGAGATTACTCCTGTACGAAACATTGATGCACGTATCATCGGTGAAGGTTCTCGTGGTCCAATTACAGAACAGATTCAAAGTACTTATTTTGATATTGTTTTTGGTCGAAATGAAAAATATAAACATTACTTAACCTATATATAGATATATAAGAATCTTGTTTGGGCTTTGCTCAAACAACTCTATGCTAATGCATGGTTTTCTTCAGCAGAAAGCTCATGCAACCCCATCACAATAAAAAGGAACGCTATGCCAGCAGATATGAACGACTATTTTAAAAAGAAACAACCCAGTAACTCTAACAACAGTGGAGGAAATAACCAACCCCCTAGAAACAGAGTACCAAAAGATGACAATGGAGGAAATGGTGGTGGAAGATCAGCACCATCATGGATATTTATTGCTTTAGCCATTGTAGCAGCACTTGTTTTCCTAAAACCATTTACCATTATTAACTCCGGTGAGGTAGGAATTAAAGTACGAACAGGTAAATTTGATGAAACTCCTTTAAAGGCCGGTTTACACTTCTTTATCCCTATGATTGAAAGAATTATTCCCGTGAACACACGAATTAGATTAATTACCTACAGCAATACTGAAACCAGTAGCATTGGAGACGATTATGACTCAAAACTATCCGGTGGCACCGGTGGCTTTGAAGGTGGACTCAAGAGAAACCCTGCTATTCAAGTATTGGATAAAAGAGGATTAACCGTTAATATTGACATTGCCGTACAATACAGTTTAAAAGCTGAATCTGCACCGAGTACCATTGAGAAATGGGGAGCAAGTTGGGAAGAGAAAATTATTAACTCTAAAGTAAGAGAAGTGGTTCGTGATGTTGTTGGACAATACACAGCAGAGAAACTTCCGGAAATGAGAAATGAAATTGCTTCAGCTATCCAAATGAAAGTCAAAGAGAGAATTGACACTTTAGAAAATCAACCTGTTCTACTCTCTTCTGTTGAATTAAGAAGTATCATTCTTCCATCAAAAATTAAAGATAAAATTGAAGAAGTTCAAGCTGCAAAACAAGATGTTACTATCGCTGAACAACAAAAAGAAAAAGCAAAACAACAGGCACAAAAAAATGCTGAAATTGCACGTGGTGAAGCTGAAAGAAACAGAATTGTAGCCCAAGGTGAGGCCGATAAAATTAGAATTGAAGCTGAAGAACAAGCCAAAGCCAACTCTCTAATTTCAGCATCATTAACACCAAGATTAATTGAATTGGAGCAGATCAAAACACAAGCCCTTTTCAATGAAGCATTAAAGGTGAACAAAGATGCTCAAATCTTCTTAACCCCTGGTGGAGCTGTACCTAATATTTGGGTCGATGCCAAAGGTAAAGAACAAAGAGCTGTTTCAGCACAACAATAATAACGGTGCATTAAAATGACACCCTACAATTTAATAAAAAAATTGTAGGGTGCAATTCATTGCACCATCACAAATAGAACCATTCCAATACAAAGAGAATCCCCCTTATGCAAATCAACTGGCAAAAAACCCCCCTTATCCCGGCAATCGCTCAAGACTTTGAAAACAATGAAGTACTCATGTTGGCGTACATGAATGAAGAAGCATATAACCTAACACTAAGTACAGGTTACGCCCACTACTTTAGCCGTTCAAAACAGCGTATCTGGAAAAAGGGTGAAAGTTCTAATCATACCCAAGAAGTTAAAGATATGTTGCTTGATTGTGATGCTGATACTTTAGTCTTAAAAATAAAACAAAATGGTGTAGCCTGCCATACAGGGACAAAAAGCTGTTTCTTTACCTCTGTCATGCAAAACAAAAGAGTACTCGAACAAGAGATTAATACCGATGCCATGTATGGTGTGGTAGATACCCTCTACCATACGGTTCTAGAACGTAAAAATGCTACCGATAGTAAAAAATCATGGACAAAAAAACTCCTAAATGACAAAGAACTTATGCTCTCTAAAATTCGTG
Source organism: bacterium (assembly GCA_018822805.1). GTDB lineage: Bacteria > Campylobacterota > Campylobacteria > Campylobacterales > Sulfurovaceae > UBA1140. Next base: position 31,105 of record JAHJJU010000056.1, on the reverse strand, counting down.
AAGAAGCTGATGAAGTGTGCGTTGCCATTAATGAAGAGAGTGACGAACAAGTCATCTATGAATCAGCCGATTTACTCTACCATACACTTGTGGGTCTTGGCTACCGTGATATCTCCCCAGATAGGGTAAAACAGGAGTTGGCTCGTCGTTTTGGACTCTCTGGAATTGAAGAAAAAGAGCGTCGAAAAAAGTAGACTTCTCCTCTTAATCATTCCTCTTTTATTAAGAAAAGAACAATTGTTCATATTTCGAATAGAAACACTTTTTGTTTCTATATAAACAAAACAAAACCTTCTATGTTTAGAATATTTTTTTAAATCTATAAAATCAATATAAATTCAAATATATCCCTCTTCAAATCTAGATTTTACGCTCCATTTTGATTATAATTAACTATAACCACTACTAAATTCAAGGAGGTATATTATGAAATATTTAATCATGTCCGTCAGTTTGCTTTTAACCCTGCCTACTTCACTCTATCCTGATACCGTCTTGACTTTAGGTCAACGAAGCATTTCAGAAATTGATAATATGCCTGCACATCAAGTTCAAGATACCACGCATATCAAACAAGACCCTACTCCCTTTACACAACAAATTACCACCATGAGTAATGAGGAACAACTTGAATATGATCGCCAATACAATGAGAGGTTTTTTGAACCTTGGACGATGAATGCTGTAACATTAAGCGAAGGTGAAAAAACATGGCAATTTAAATATGCCAAAGAGAAAACATACAGAAGAGATGGAAGCAGTATTCCAAAAAGTTGGTACGAGCAGCAAATTCAAAACTCGAACTTTTCTATGTCCAATAGCTTATCCCATGCAGGTATTACTTTACGCCATACCAACCTAAGACTCTACCCAAGTAACCGAGGCATCTATTATGATCCAAAGAGAACAGGTGAGGGATTTCCTTTTGATTACAGTCAAAACAGTTCTGTACACATCAATACACCGGTAATGCTTTCACACTATTCATTGGATAGAAAGTGGGTCTATGCACAAACCTCTTTCGCAGCAGGATGGATTCAAAATAAGGATGTCGCACTTGTAACTCCAACCTTTCAAAATAAGTTTCAAAATGATGACTATGCCATCACGGTCAAAGATAACTTACAACTTTTAGATGACCATGGGTATATCTCTTTGGTTAAAATGGGGAGTATCTTCCCTATTGACCCTGCAACAAAAAAATACCTTATTGCTAAAAAAGATGAAAAAGGTTTTGCCTATTTAAATAAAGTTACTGTTAACGATGTTGATATTATTGCACATAAACCAATTAAGTTTAACCCTTATAATATTGCGTACATTAGTAAACAACTGGTAGGGGAACCCTATGGATGGGGAGGAAAACTTGAAGCCAGAGACTGTTCTGCTTTGACCCGTGATTTTTTTGCACCGTTTGGTGTCTATTTACGAAGAAATTCCAGACAACAAGCCCGTGATGGAAATGAGTTTATTTCACTGAAAGGCTTAGATGCCTCTAGTAAACAGCAAACCATTTTAAACAATGCAAAACCTTTTAGATCCATGTTGTTTGTACCGGGTCACATTACCCTCTACTTAGGTGAGAAAAAAGGTGAGCCGATTATTTTACACAACTATTGGGGTGTACGCCTTAATGATGGAAGTAAACGTGTTATGGGAAGAGCGATTATCACTACCACTAAACCCGGTGCTGAACGTCCTGATGTTCGGAAAAGAAGTATGCTTATTAATACATTAACAGGAATTGTTAATTTTTAGAAGAATTTTTCTTCCCCTAATGGGGAAGAAAAAAATTAATCACAATTACTACAGCTAGGACTGTCTGCATTTCCACCGGCAAAATAGTTTCCATCAAAACTTACCAATGAATATTTTCTATCATTACCAAGTGATTCTTTTAAACCTTCTATAGAGAGAAAGCCAAGTGAGTCTGCACCAATGTATGCAGCGATCTCTTCTGGTGTCTGAGAATAAGAGATAAGCTCTTGAGAAGTGGCTGTATCAATTCCATAACGACAAGGAAATTTAATCTCAGGTGAAGCAATACGCATATGCACCTCGGTTGCCCCTAAATCTTTAAGCATTCGAACAATTTGTTTAGAAGTTGTACCACGAACCAATGAGTCATCCACAATGGCTACGCGTTTACCTTTGATCATGTCTTTAATCGGTGAGAGTTTCAACTTGACTTTTAAGTCACGAATCTCTTGTGTTGGTTCAATAAAAGTACGACCTACATAGTGATTACGCACAATTCCCATCTCAAATGGAACACACAAACCATCAGCATAGCCTTTTGCAGCAGCCACACCGGAGTCAGGAACAGGTAAGACCAAATCAATCTCTGTCGGTGTCTCTTTTGCCAACTGTTTTCCCATCTCTAAACGCATGTTATAAACTGTCTTACCATCAATAATTGAGTCCGGTCGTGCAAAATAGATGTATTCAAAAGCACAAGGGTGATAATCAGCTTCAAAGATTTTTTCCGATTTTGGCTCTTGACCCTCCTCAAAAATCAACATTTCTCCCGGTTCAACATCGCGTACAAACTCTGCACCAACCAAATCGAAAGCACAAGTTTCAGAGGCAACCATCCAACCACCATTTTTCAACTTTCCAAGACTTAAAGGACGAATACCAAAACGGTCACGAACCACAAACATTTTACTCCGACTCTGAATCGCTAAACAGTACGCACCCTCTATTTTAGTAAGCATATCCTTAATACGGTCTATAAGTTTATCTTCTTGACTCTTAGCAATCAAATGAACAATATTTTCCGTATCCATTCCTGTTTGAAAAATAGCACCTTTGTCAATCAGTTCATTTCGTACTTCATATTTGTTGACCAAGTTTCCATTATGTGCAACAGAAATCTCACCCAATTTATATTTAGCAAATACCGGTTGGGCATCTAAAACGGAGTCTTTTCCGGCTGTAGAGTAGCGATTGTGTCCAATAGCACACGAACCTGTTAACAGAGACAATGCTTCTTCATCAAAAACATCGGTCACCAAACCTCTTTTTTTAATTAAGTGAATCCTATCACCGTCAGCTGACGATAATCCTGTTGATTCTTGACCACGATGTTGCATAGCAAACAATGCATAATAAGCAATCTTTGCTGCATCTTCTGAACCGTATACTCCTACAATGGCACACATATTATATTCCTAAACAATCGTTAATCGAGTATAAACCACTCTTCTGATTAACCAACCATGAAGCAGCTCTAATGGCACCTTTCGAGAACGTCTCTCGACTGGTTGCTGTATGATTTAACTCTAAAAACTCACCGTCATTATAGAAACCAACCGTATGTCTTCCTACAATGTCTCCACCTCTAAGTGCCATAACCGAGATTTCATCTTTGGTTCTAGCACCAATTTGACCATCGCGTCCGGAGATACGTACATCATCAAGATTCTGACCTCGACCTTTGGCTGCAAACTCACCTAAGGTTAATGCTGTCCCTGATGGAGCATCTACTTTGTGTCGATGGTGTTGCTCTACAATCTCTATGTCAAAATCTCTCAACGTTGCAGAAACTTGTTCAACCAATTGTTTCAATAACGCAATACCTGCTGACATATTTGAAGCATATAAAATAGGCATCTCTTTAGAAGCTTCTGTTAAAAGATTTTGCTGATGAGGATTAAATCCTGTTGTAGCAATGACCAAAGGAGTAGGATTTTTAAGAGCAGTTTCAAGTAAATCTTGTGTTGCAATTGGTGCAGAAAAATCAATAACAACATCACAATTTTCTAAAAAAACTTGCATACTGTTTGTAATTAAAACGCTATCCGGAACAGCTGTTTTTAACTCGTCAAAAACATGCAATACACTTAATTCTAAACCTTCTGTCTCTTGTACATTTTTAATAAGGTGTTCACCCATTCGACCTGTACTTCCTAAAATTCCTACTTGTGCCATATTATCACATCCTCGTTAAATTATTTCGGATTATACATGATTTTTTATAAGGTTGTCTTTGGTCAAATATTCATCTGGCTATGATAAAATACACTTTTTTAAAAAGGAGCATCCCCATGAATGAAACCAATAGAGAAAAAGAGTTAAGTAAACTCGGTTCAGGAGAGACTGAATATACATACAACTATAGCCCTGAACTCCTAGAGACTTTTGAAAATGCTCACCGAGAGAATGACTACTGGGTAACACTCAATGCCGATGAGTTTAGCTCGCTTTGCCCCATTACCAAGCAGCCCGATTTTGGAACGCTAATTATCAACTACATCCCCCATATCAAAATGGTCGAAAGTAAATCACTCAAACTCTACCTTTTTAGTTTTTTAAACAATGGTGAATTTCATGAAGATGTGGTGAACAAAATCGGTAAAGATTTGGTGGCACTGATGGAGCCAAGATACCTTGAAGTCGTTGGACTTTTTTACCCACGAGGTAATGTTAGCATTCACCCTACTTTCTCCTATAACAATGGTAAGAAAAAATACAAAAAGCTTGAGAAACATCGTTTTAACAACCGAAACATCAACCCACAACGCATAGGATAAATCATGACTTTAAGAAAAATCACCATTCAACAAGGAAGCCGTATTGAATACAGTTCAAAAGAGTTACTCTTCCTAGCCCAAAGTGGACAACCCTACCGTGGTTCAATTTACATCAACTTCACAAGTCAAGGTGAAACCTTTAACCTACTTGACTTTAAAAAGTACCTCACCTCACTGAGAAACGTTAGTTTAAATGCTGAGGATAGTGCTTATACCCTATATGAAAAAATTAATAATACTATTTCAACAAATAATTTAGGTGTTATCGTTGATTTAACAGCTCGTGGTGGCATACAGCAACGTATTGCTTATGGAGCAACATTTGAACCTGTGATGAAGGAGAATATTTTTCAGGTTTAAGCAGTTAAATTATGCCTATTCAAAAAACAAGTGCATTCAAGTATATTTTCTCAATATTTTTGAATATTTGAATGCTTTAGGGTGCATTGATTTACCCTACACCACCTCCACCAAACTCGTCCCATCCCCCCTAGGCACCACTTTAATCTGCAACCCAATCCTCTCCTTCAAAGCTTCCACATGCGAAATCACCCCGACCATTTTTCCGGAACTCTGCAAGGTATTCAGAGCATTTAGAGCCATCTCCAAGCTATCGTTATCAAGCGTTCCAAACCCTTCATCCAAAAAGAGCGAATCAATCGCTATCTTTTGACTGGCAAGTGCCGAAAGCCCCAGAGCCAAAGAAAGACTGACGATAAAGCTCTCACCTCCCGATAGGGTACTTACAGGTCGTACCACATCGCCTTGGAAGCCATCTATTACCTCTATCTCTAGGAGTTTTCCCGTGTCTAGACTTCGTTGGAGTTCATATCTTGGACTGAGTATCTTTAGGTGTTGGTTGGCTAAGTAAATGAGCTGATCTAGGGTGATGCCTTGGGCGAATTTGGCGAATTTGTCACCACCAGATGAACCTATCATCTCATTGAGTTTAACCCAGACTTGGAATGCCTCTTTTTGTTTCTCTAACTCTTTGATTTTGGTTTCGTGTTTTTTTCTATTTTGTGTATGTATCTCAAGCTCTTTTTCTATACTTCCAATTGTTTTTTGAAGTTCATCTATTGAAGTTTGCAAGCTGTTTAACTCTTCATTGACCTCTTGAACTTTTCTAGCGCTTAAGTTGAGTTCTTTTTGCTCTTTTACTTTGTTTGTAGTATCTGTTTTTAGTGTTTTTATTTGTGTGTATTTTTCTTCTATACGTTTACATTGTGCAGATAAAGCTTCAAACTCTTTAGATTCTAGATTTGACTTTTCGTAATCTTCTTGTGAATTAAAATGATACTCTTCTAATGCTTTTTTAAAGTTTTGATTGAGCAGTTCTAAATTTGATTTATCCATTGTTTGTTTGGCTTGTAGTTGTGATAGTTGAGTGTTTAATGACGCATCTTTTGATTTTAGACCGGAGAGTTCGTTTTGTAAAGTGTTGTATCTATGCGTTATGGTCTCATAAGCTTTTATGCCGGTTTTTTCAAATGCATTTATATCTTCTATATCTAAGATGCTTTTGCTTTGGTCTTGTAGTTGTTTTATTTTTTCAGCTATCGTTTTTTGTTCATCTTTTAAATCAGTAATCGAGCTTATAAAGGTTTTTACCTTTAGTTCATCCCTCTCTTTTTTTGTATGCTTTGATTGTAAAAACTCTTTTTGTCTACCTAGACCATCTCGTTGTTCTCTTAAATTTATCAGTTCTTGTAAACTTTGCTCATGCTTTACTTTTTGCTCTTCTAAGATGATTTTTGAGTCTGCTTCAAGGCTAAATTTACTTTTATTAAAGAGCTCTTCGATATTTGTTTTGAATGCTTGGAGTTTACCTATTTCAAGTGAACCGGACTCACATTTTGAGTTTAGTTTTGCTAGAGTGATTTGTATATCGTTTTGTTCATTTGTCTCTCTTTGTAAAAGTGCTTCTTGCTCACGTATCTTTTGTTCTGTTTTATCGATATCAATCCGTATCTTATGGGTAAGATACGGATGTTCTTTTGAGCCACATAAAAAGCACTCATCACCCTGTTTTAGTTTGACTCTGTCTTCTTCATAGTTTTTGATGAGAAGTTCTTTTTCTCTTGTCTGTTTTAAAACTTCTAGTGTTGTGTTTATTTGTCTGATGAGTTTTGATTTTTCACTGTTTAGCGTGTTTTTTAGCACCATTTGGTTTTTATAGTTTGTTTGTTCTTCTGTCTCTTTAGAGATGTTTTGAACCAAAACTTTATAGTCGCTGTATGCTTTTAAAAGCTCCTCTATCTCTTTTAATTTGGTTCTTGTGTCTGTTTCACTACTGTTTAGTTTTTGAGTGTTTTTATCTACTTCTTTGTAGTTTTTTACTACCTCATCAAACTCTTTTTTTAGCTTGGCTATCTTTTTGCTAAAAGCTTGAAAGTTCTTTAATATAAGGTGTTCATCACTTTGTAACGTAATAAAATCTATTTGAAATAGTTTTGCTAATTCTTCTGTTTGCAGTTCTATTTTTTTATCTATTTGAGTGTTGTGTGTTTGGTTGTTTTCTATTTTAGTTTGTAAAACTCTAAGCTCTTTTAGTTTAGCTGTGTTTTGTTCGTAAGCTATTTGCTCTTTTTCAAAAGACTCTTTTGTAATGCTGAACTCTTTTGATTTTTCTTCATAGAGTTTTTTTAGTTCAGTTGACTCTTTTTGAAGCGTTTTTAACTTTTCTTTTTCATTGTGTATTGTTTTATCTAATAGTGTTTTTTCTTGATGGATTGGTTTTACTCGTAAAGCTTTGTCTGCACGTTCTAGTGTAATAAATTGCTCTTTTTTATCCTCTTTTTCTTTTGAGATTTGCTCGTACTCTTGTGTATACTTTATAGTGTCAACTTCTAGTTTTTGTAAGTTTTCAAGCCATGAAGATAGGATTTTTAGCTCTTTTTCTTTTTTATCACACTCTAGCTTTTCTGTTTTAAACGCTTTTAATTTTTTTATCTTTTCTTCTAAGACTTCTTTTTCAAGTAGTTCTATACTTCCTATTGCTATGGTATCGTTTTCTATCTTTTTATTTTTTTGTGAATAAGTGTCATAGATCTCTTTTGAGATTTGTTTATAGATATAGGTTCCCGTAATCTTCTCCAACAAGTTGCTTCGTTCATTCTCTTTGGCTTTGAGAAAAGCATCAAAACTCCCTTGAGCCAACATCATCGACTGCACAAACCTGTCAAAATCAAGCCCCGATAGCTCCTCGATATATTTGGGAACCTCACGCAATTTGGATTCAAGAATTTTTCCACTCGCTACCTCAGCTACCTCCATCTTGGCTGTTTGGAAATTTCCATCAGCTTTTTTTCTAGCCCTTTTTTGACTCCATGAACTTCTGTAGCGTTTACCTTTGATCTCAAATTCCACCTCACAAAGTGACTCCCCTGTATGGCGTGACATCAGTTCATTTGGGTTGGTGAGTCTGGGTGTCTTTCCATACAAGGCACAGGTAATAATGTCCAGTATCGTACTCTTTCCCGACCCTGTGGGTCCGGTAATGGCAAAGAGGGATTCATCTTTTAAAAATGCTTCAAAATCGATTTCAAATCTACCTTTAAGTGAGTTGATATTGAGTGATTTAACATTGACTATCTTCATGCGTTCTGCACCTTTTCATACACCTCTTTAAAGCTCTTGAGCAGTTGTGCCTCTAACGCTTTATCTTCAATCTGCTCATCGGATAATCTCTTTTCAAAAACCTGCTCAACGGACAACTCATCCAAACTTATCGCTTTCATCGCTTTGGCTTCCAGCTCTTTTTCGCTCTTCTCTATTTTAACAGCAAGCAGTGTCAACCCAAGTTCCCCAGCCACGTTGCGTACCTCTTGATTGGCATACATCGCATTATCATCGTCAATCAGTACGGCGATCCATGTCTGCTTATCTTCTATTTTTTTTAGCTCTTTTTTTACGGATTCACAATCACCTTTGATAACATGAAGTTTTCTTTTTAGTGGTACTTCTACCTCTTCTACTTCTACAGTTGAATCTTCTATTGAGACAATATTTACCTTTTGAGTGTTTTTAGACTCAGAAAAACTTAGAGGTATGGGAGAGCCTGAATAGCGTACATGATTTGAGCCAACGGTTTGATTTATGTGTAAGTGACCTAAAGCTACATAGTCAAACATACCGGCTAAATAATCTCCACCGATATCCAATGTACCACCTATGTAAATATCTCGTTCACTCTGGCTCGTTCTACTTCCTACCGTAGTAAGATGTCCCATAGCGATAATGGGTGTGTTCTCATTCTCTTTTTGTTCACATGCTTTTTTATAGGCATTTTCGTAGTAGGCTTTTATGCCACGGTTGGCTACTTTCTCTTTTTCATTAATGGTTTGACCACAGATTGCTTCTCTGATGATACTGTCTCTTAAAAATGGAACAGCACAAACAATGGCTTGGGTTCTATCGTCCTTTTTGATAGGTATGATGATGGTTTCATCTTCATCACCCGTTGTTATGATTTTTACATTGAGTACGTCAAGAAGTTGTTGGGGTGCTTTAAGTGTTGAGATGGAATCATGGTTTCCGGCTGTTATAATCGTCGTTTTTAAACGCTGTAGCGTTGATAGTTCTTTTAAAAAGTTATAGTAGAGTTCCAGTGCATAGTTTGGGGGTGTGCCGGTATCAAAAATATCGCCCGATACTAAAAGTACCTCTATCTTTTTGGTTTCTATCATTTCGACAAGCCAAGAGAGAAAAGCCTGATGCTCCTCTTCTCGGCTTTTGCCCATAAAGTTTTGACCGAGGTGCCAGTCAGATGTGTGGAGTAGTTTCATAATCTGCTTTTCCTATAAAAACGTCTCTTTATAAACCTCTTCATCATACGCTACAAGAACCTTGCCATCATCGTACTCGATAACCGGTCGTTTTATAAGGTAGTTCTCTTTTTCCATCCATGCTATTTTACCTTCATCATCAAGGTCAAGCTCTTTGAGTTTTAAGTCTCTGTATTTGGTGCCACGGGTATTAAACAGCACTTTCATATCTATCTGTTTTAACCACTTACGAATTTTTGCTTCATCAACTGATTCCACTTTATAATCTACAAAATCAAACGCTATGCCATTCTCTTTCATAAATTTTCTTGCTTTACCTACCGTTGAGCAGGTTTTAATGCCGTATATTGTCATATCATTTTACCTATTTGAAGTTTTTTTACATTATATTGACATTGTCATTACATTGTGTTAAACTGGTGCCATGTCCAGTAAATACGAAAGGAAGACAATCAAAAAGAAGGAAAAAAATGGAACGCATCGATAGACTGCTGACCAAGTTAGGTTATGGAAGTAGAAAAGAGGTTCAACAGATCATAAAACGAGGAAGAGTAAAGGTTGAAGGGCTTTGTGTACGCAATCCTTCACAAAAAGCCAAACACGCTACAGTTACCATAGATGGAGAGCCATTAGACCCTGAAAAACTTATTATTGTTATGCATAAACCTAAAAATATTATCTGTTCACATAACGATGCCGGTCTACTTATCTATTCTCTTTTACCCGAGCGATACCAAAGACGAAATCCTAAAATTTCAACCGTTGGAAGACTTGACAAAGATACCACAGGTATTATTTTACTCACCGATGATGGGAGTCTAAACCATACCCTAACTTCTCCTAAAAAGGAGATAAGCAAAATCTATGAAGTCACCTTAGCCTCACCCCTCAATGGAAGTGAAGTAGCTACCTTTGCCTCGGGTGAACTCATGCTTAACGGTGAAGAAAAACCTTGTATCAGTGCAAAACTGACCATTATCGACCCTTATCATGCACAAGTTGAGTTAAAAGAGGGAAAGTATCATCAAGTTAAAAGAATGTTTGCAGCAACCGGAAATCATGTTGTAGAACTCCACCGAAGCAAATTTTCAAACCTTACGCTTGATGGACTAGCAGAGGGAGAGTTTAAACTCATAGAGAATAACTCTACTTTCAACTAAAAAATCATGATGAACAGCTCACATGAGAAACACCTGCAATGTCAAAGAGTTCAGCAGGCTTCTTTTTGTAGTACTTTTCTTCTATCTCTTTGGACTGTTCATCATAAGGGTTGTTCATGACCTCTTGTAGCTCATGAATCAGACCATAGTCTCCGTGGGTTGCTTTTTGATAAGCAGGAACAAGTAACCACTCTCGTAAAGTGTATTTTGGGTTAACAGCTTTCATCTGTTTTGAAACTGCTTCACGTAATTGGGGTGTCGAGACATCTACCAATGAGTGCCACTGTTCAAGCCACTGCATCCACCGTTGCATAAGTGCATCATCATGAATGCTCTCACCGTAAAAGCTTTTAGTTAGTGGTGTGATATCCTCTGGGATTGAAGAGAGTTCACGGAAGAAGATGCTATGGTCCACTGAGGTATCTATCATCAACTTCATCATGTCATTAAAAAGTGTGGTATCAAAAGTTTTGAAGCCCACATGAGTATCATTTGTGCTTGCATCACTCGTGGAAACTCTCTTTTTATTTTCTCTAAGATGTTTTGTGCCTCTTCATTTGATGCCAACAGTGGCTTAAGTGCCAAGCAAAACATGCCAAAGTTACGTTCGGCAGCTTTGGGTTGATTGAGGAATGAAAAGTGTACACCCCCACCTGTCCATGGCTGATAGCGTGGATCAAACACATCTATGAATCCAAAAGGACCATAATCTAAAGTGAAACCACCAACAGCCGTGTTATCGCTGTTGAAGTTTCCTTGACAGTACCCTACCCTAATCCAATTTGCCACCAGTGCCGTCAACCTTTTTCTAAACTCTTGTGCAAGTAGTAAGACCTTTTCTTCTAGTGCCAAACTTTGGTCAATTTCTGCATTGTATTCACGCTCTATCACATGCAAGACAATCTGTTCAAGCTCTTTTAATGCATTTGGGTGTTCCTTTTTTCTTGCACGACGACCAAAAAGTTCAAGTTGACCCACACGCAAAAAAGAAGGGGCAACACGTGTGGTAATCGCAACAGCTTCATCAATCATCACTTCAGGGTCTCGAGAGTAAGAACCATTGTTAAACCAAGGACGCTGAACAGTTTCAGTCTCAGAGGTATAAAGCATCAAAGAACGTGAGGTTGGTACACCCAAAGCGTGCATATGTTCCTGTGCCAAAAACTCACGCACACTAGAACGTAACACAGCACGACCATCAGCACCACGACAATAAGGAGTTCTACCCCCACCTTTAAGTTGCATCTCTAAGCGTTTTCCCTTTAGTACGCCCTCAAAAATTGAAACGGCACGACCATCACCATATCCATTACCCGTACGAAATGGACACTGTTCGTAGTATTCTGTTCCATAGATAGAAAGAGCATACCCAGTAGCCCAACCCTGTTTTTTCATCGGTTCTGGAAGTGTTGAAGTGTCTCCACTAAACATTTTCATAAACGGTTCAGAGGTTGCCAAGCTATTACTAAAGCCCAGTTCACTGAAAAACCTCTTACTGTGTGCAATGTATTTAGGGTTTTCTATAGGTGTAGGATTCACAGGAACAAAATGCCCACTGAAAACTTGTCGTGGATGATGGTCTATGCCATCTTCCGTAGCATCAGGATCAATGTTAAGTGTATTTATAAGTGAATAATCTGCCAATGGTGCAAGGTCATTAAGCGTTTCTACTATAGTTGTTTTCATAGGTTTCCTTATTAGGAGTTATTTTATCTGATTTATTATAAGTACCTGACCATAATAAATGGCATATCTAATGAAAAAACCACTGACCATCATAAGGAATCACAACATCTTTAAAAATTTCCCATGCCTCTTGACTAAAAAGTGCTATCTCTATCATTGAGGTATCAGGTGCAACAAAAAAAAGTACGACCAACGCAGCATAAACCAAAGCTGTATGTATCTTATCTTCCATTGTTTTAATGCTGTAAAATTTAAGTGCCGTACCCAAAGACTTCTTTACCCGTCGGTTTCCTAAGTCCACACTGTAGGTTTCATCCAAGATTAAATGTACCAAATATCCAGCCGTTATCATAAAACCATAGACCCATGAAACAAGGGAATTGAGACCAAAGAAGAAGTGCATTAAAATTGCCACCACAATTCCCCAAATCAACGCTACAGGTACCGAGTGAAACATACCACGGTGTTTGGATATTTTACGAAACAACTCCAAAAAACCATAACGAATTCCTGCAAAGACCAATACCGACATAATGAGCATCTCAACAATCGAATAGGTTGAAGACTTCACAAATATCAACATAATGGTCATCAATAATGAAAGCACATTAAACCCTACTTTTATAGAGGTAGAGTGTGCCGAGTCAACATCGGGGAGCAGACCACCCAACGTTCCTAAAACAAAAGCAATAACAGCCTGTTCAGGAGTTACAACCTCCATTGACAAAAGTGTACCGGAAATCACAGCTGATGCTGTTGCTGCTACGGTGAAGTGTGTGTTAAAATTTGCCATCTTAACGGTCTACTTTGGTCAAAAGTTTATGGCTATTTCCTAAAATATGTTCAACAATCTGATTACCTGTAAAAAGTACCATATATGGTTTTGGAGTTAAAAGTTTACCCGTACGACTCGGCGTTGCAATCGAAGTTTCAACCAACCACCCTTTCCAGTCAACTTCTCCACCATAGGCTAGACCTTTTCGTTTGTAAGCTCGTTTAGGTTGAGAGAACTTATACTTTGCATTTTGGGCTCGTGGTAGTTTTGTAGAGAAATAACTTTGTATGGAGGTAACGTAATTAGAAGGTCGTGCTCCATATTCTATAGAGGATGCTCCACCACCATTAGTACCTCCAATGCTTGTTCCTAGTTGTGGCTGTGGTACACATGCCGAAAAGAGTGTTGTCACAATGACAATGCCCATAAATTTTAATGTTTTTTTCATAATCTTCCCTATTCCTTTAATGCTTTTTGAATGCCCTCTGCCAGTGCCACTTTTTCAATGACTTTAATTTCACACGCATAGGTCTTAAAATCTTTATCATCTTTTGCAACCTCTTTTTGTAAAATCACCTCTCCACCATCAAGCTCCGAAGTAACCCAATGCACCGAGACACCACCCACTTCATTTTCATCTTCATAACTTCGTTCAATCGCATACATCCCTTTATGTAAAGGCAATAAAGATGGATGCAAATTAATCGATTTGATAGATTCGGTAAAATGAGGGGTTAAGATACGCATAAAACCGGCTAAAACGGTTAAATCCGGTTTATAATAACTCAAAGCATGTACCACTTCGGCATCAAAAGCTTCTCGACTCTTAAAGCTTTTTGAGTCAATAATCTCTAAAGGGATATCATACGCCTTGGCAAAGGCAATTCCCCCTGCACTTGGGTTATTGGTTAAAGCAACTATAACCTCTACACTTTTACCATGTAAATGCTCCAATATATACGCTAAGTTGCTTCCTGTTCCACTGAATAATACGGCTATTTTTTTCATAAAGAATTGTAGCAAATGGTCGATAAAATCGACCCTACAAATCACAACATATCAAAAAATAAATTTTTCCAACTTTCCAATCTCTTCTAGGATATCCGTTGACAACATCGCATAAGAGCTTCCTGTATAATTTTTTGCCCCTGCTGTCAACGCCAAAGAACCATGAATTGCAGCATCTAAAGAGTCCCAACCTTGAGCCAACAGTGCCCCGATGAGTCCACAGAGAACATCACCCGAACCTCCTTTACTCAGTTTTGCACTGCCATAAGGGTTCACAAAGAGTTGCTGATCTTGCCCCACAATCATATTGGCTCCTTTTAGCAGCAGTGTCACCTGTGGATAGACGGAGCAAAACTCTCGCACTTTTTCAAACCTATTGGCTTGTAGCACAGCCATATTCAAAGGAGTATCAATGGTCATGTTCCATAAAGCGACAAACTCTTTTGGGTGAGGTGTTAAAACCATCTCTCTGTCACGCTGTTCTAAAAGCTCTAAAATTATCTCGGAGTGAAAAATATCTGCATCGAGAACCAAAGGAACTTCACTCTCTAAAATATCTTCAACAATTTCTTCCTCAAAGTTCATTCCAAACCCCATACCAAAAGCTATCGCCGTAGTATTGTTGGGTAGTTGTCTATCTTGCATCACTACTAAAGGTAATGGCGTTGCTATCTCCCCCACCATGGTTACCAATCCAGCCCCAAAACGCAATGCTGCCAAAGCCGACATAATCCCTGCACCCTCTTTTTCACCGGAAATTACAGCCAAATGTCCAAACGAGCCCTTATGTGTTGTTTTTGACCAGTTACGCGTTGGAAGTTTCATGTCACTCTCTTCTAAAAGCTGTAAATCACTCTCAAACCCTTCAATGTATTTATCATAATGTAGCCCTAAATCCACACAGACAATCTCACCCACATGATCTTTTGCCATATCAGAGTACAGACACTCTTTTAAAGCACCCATGGTCATCGTCACATCTACAAAAAGAGCCATAGGAAAAGGGTTACCATCGACATCAATACCTGTTGGAACATCACAAGCAATTTTAAAACCATTCAGGGCTTCCAGTTTAACGATTAGTTTACGCGTCTTTTCATCAAGTTCACGAGAAAGCCCTGCTCCAAAAATTGCATCGACAATGACATCTGCCTCTTGAACCTCATCAACAAACTCTATATCTAAGGTTTGTACCCTCTCTAATTGCACCTCTGCCATCACCGAACGTACACCAAAAGGAAGGTAGAGTTTAACCTTGTAAAACCCTTGTAGTAGCCTTGCCAAAACAATACCATCAGCACCATTATTTCCCACTCCACAGACAATAAGTACCATACTTTTCTCTTTAAAATTGGCTTTGATGTAGTTTGCCATACCATTGGCTGCGTGTTCCATTAAAATGTCTTCGGTTAGGTTGTACACATCGTAACATCTACTGTCCATCTCATAACATGACTTGAATAATTTTTGCATTCTCTACTCCATCTATAATAAAAATTCTACCACAAATCACCAAACCATAATATTAGTTTCGATATAATTCGCAACTTTTATCCATTCTGTACACGATACAGAAAAATCTGATAAGGAAGGGGGTGCTTGATTATGCCGGGAATTAAACTATCAGCTAGAGATTCATTTGATGACTCTTACAGAAAATTTAAAAGACAGTGTGACAGAAACCTAATCGTTACTGAAGCTAGAGCTCGACAGCACTACGAAACACCAACTGAAGCTAAAAAGAAAGAGAAGATTGCTACTCGTAAAAAGATTCTTAAAAAACTTTATATGCTTAGAAGATACGAAGCCAGACTCTAATCGGTCAACCTTCCCAAGTACATTTTTTGTACTTGGTTCTCTATACTCCTTAATTCTCCAAAAAACTCTTCTATAGCAGTCAATAAGATTTTCACGGAAAAATAAGCGTAAACCTTGTCCCCTGACCTATCTTACTGTATACTTTTATTTTAATGCCCAATTCATCACACAATTTTTTAACGATATGCAACCCAATTCCCAATCCTCGTTCATGTTCTTTATAGAATCTATCAAAAATTTTCTCAGCATGTTTAATGCCTTTTCCTGTATCGGATAGGGTAATACTGTGCATTTTGATTTGAACTTCAACCTGTCCATTTACTTGATTATATTTGGCTGCATTGTTAAGAAGATTATCTAAGATTCGACTCATTGATGATTGATTACTGTATAGCCAGAGTGGCTCCCCCTGAATGATAAAGGTAAGATTTGGGTAAAGATTTTCCAAGGATTTAACACGCTCTTCTACGAGTTTAAAGAGTTCAAATTGCTCTTTTTGTTTTGGGTGTTGATTAAGATAACTCTTTAGATTCTCTTGTAGCGACAGAATTGTATTAAGAGATTGTTCAATGCGATTAATTTTATCGTAACTCTCTTTTGACTTTGGCAAAGTTTTGACATTGAGCAGTAGAGAGCTAATAGGAGTATTAAAGTCATGTAAGATGTCTTTTATAAACTCTTGTGTTAACTTAAAGGCATGACGTAAGGGGGCTAAGGAGTAGAATGAAAATAGTATGGTTAAGAGTAAGACACCCAATGAAGCCAAAACAAACTCTTGGATTCTATGACTTTTAAATGTTGCTATTTTTATTTGATATAATGAAGCAGGATAACTAATTTTAAGGTGAAGTTCGTCTATATTGGGAATAGAATAGTATTTATAAAATAGATTATTTTTTTTGTAGCTAATCTCAGGTTGTTCATCCTGTTCTTGTAAAAATTTGAGCGTATAAGTCTGTTTCTTTTCATTAAAAAATTCGATGGTATAATCTAAACAAGCATATTGATCATCATCCGTATTAAAATTACAAATATCCATATTATAATGAATCGTCTGTTCTAAATTTTTAACTTCATTTTGATACTCTTCATAAAATATAATACCTGTTAAAAATTCTAAAGTGATAAAAAAGGGTATAAAGTTTCTAAGAAATGATCTTACTTCAACACGATTCAATGGTGTATCCTACTCCTCGAATATTTTTTATCTCAATATTGAGCAGGGTTTTAAGTTTGGTAATGGCAACCCTCAAAGCATTATCACTATGATACTCCGTAACATCCAATAGCTCATCTTTTGTCACAGCTTTGTCTATGTTTCTAAAGAGCATATCCACAAGTTTAAATTGAGCATAACTGAGGTAGACTTTTTTATTATCAATAAAAATATCTCCTGAAACGGTATTGTAACGGACATTTTGATAGCAAATCACCATCTTTTTTGAGAGTTTGGCATTGAGTCGAATCAGTAACTCTTCCGGCATAAAGGGTTTTTTTATGTAATCCTCAGCTCCCACATCAAACCCCTTAGCAATCGTTTGAATATCTTCATTAGCAGAAATAAAAATCGCCGGAGTCTGATCATCTGCCTCTTTGAGACTTTTGAGAAGATCTATACCATTCATATCAGGTAGATTAATATCAAATAAATAGATATCATAACTGTTTTCAAAGGTCATATCAATAGCATGTTGACCTTTTTCTACAGCTGTTACATCAAAACCGTGTTGCTTCAATAGCTCACAAAGAGTTTCTAACAAAACAGTGTCATCTTCCAATAATAATATTTTCATTAACTGCTCTCTAATAGGTTATTTGTACTTAAGCCTCATTATACCATAATAAAAAATATAAAAAAACCTAAAATAACAATTAATTCTCATAAAAAATGAACTATCCTTTAATGGAGTTTTCTCTGTGTGCTTGAGCAATTTTCTTTTTTATAAGATCTTCAATTTTAACTCTATCATCAGATGATGCCTCTTTTGCTTTTTCAATCAACGCTTGAATATTCATAGATTCAATCTTCATACTTTCAGATTTCGATTCTTCAGCAATAGATGCCATCGGTATAAACAACATTACACCTATCAGTAAAATAATTTTGAGTCGCATGATAATATCCTTTTTCTAACTTTATTATAAAAACAGTTATCTATTAAAATAAACGTGTTCCATATCACTATTATAGTTATATTTTGTTTTAAAACGTGTAAAATTTTAATTTTATATAATTTTTTTATGTAAAGAAGATGAAAATTTTGATATTTAGTACTAAGTGAGATTATTTAGAGGATAAAGAGATTTTCAGTTTAAAAAATTAAACTGAAAATAAAGGGGTATTTGTAAGAGATTATTTCCCATTACTTTGAGGATTTTCGATGTTCTCCATCTCTTTAAACATCTCATCGTAACCCAACCCAAGTAGTAACTCATCAACATTTTGAGCATCAAACCCATGTGCATTAACATAACGAACAATACTTTCTGTCACATCACTATCAACATAATTTTGGCGTAGTTCCAACTCAACATTTAAAATTTCCGACATACACAACTCCTTGCTGTTATTTTTAGTATCAAATTGTTTTGATACAGTTAGTTTACAATAGAAGTGTTATTGAAGTATTATCGAGAACAGATATTGCATTAGACTTCTAAAATCAGTTAAGTGAAGTAAATTTATAATTATTTGATAAAATAACAACCATATTATTATTGAGGATTCTCCCATGACATTTACTGCACCACTACAACAAGATGCTATTAAAATTATGCTTTTAGGCTCAGGTGAGCTTGGAAAAGAGGTTGCCATAGAAGCCCAACGACTTGGTATTGAAGTTGTTGCTGTTGACAAATATGAAAATGCCCCTGCCCACTTGGTGGCCAACCGTTCTTATGCCATAAACATGCAAGACAAAGAGGCCGTGGTTGCCCTCATCGAAAAAGAGAAACCAACGTTCATTTTACCGGAGGTCGAAGCGATCTCAATTGAAGCTCTTTTTGAAGTCGAAGCTAAAGGCTTTCATGTGATTCCCAATGCAGAAGCTGTAAACAAAACCATGAACCGTAAAAATATTCGTGTTTTTGCTTCAGAAACTTTAGGACTCACCACCAGTAAGTATAAATTTGTAACCACTTTAGAGGGTTTAAAAAAAGCTGGAGAAGAGATGGGCTTTCCTTGTGTGATTAAACCTGTTATGAGTTCATCAGGGCATGGGCAAAGCATCGCAAAAACAGCAGATGACATTGAAGCATCATGGGAGATTGCCAAAGAGGCTCGTGGAGATGCGTCTGAATTGATTGTTGAAGAGTTTATTAAATTTGATTATGAAATTACACTATTAACCGTACGTAATGAAACAGGAACAACTTTTTGTGATGCCATCGGTCACGTGCAACAAGATGGAGACTTTATTCTCTCTTGGCAACCAATGAACATGAGCGAAGTTGCCCTTCAAAAAGCAAAAGATATCGCCAAAGCCGTAACCGATGGTCTAGGGGGTCGTGGTATCTTTGGTGTGGAGTTCTTTGTAAAAGGTGAAGAGGTCTATTTTTCAGAACTAAGCCCACGTCCACACGATACCGGTATGGTGACACTCATGACACAGAGTCAGAGTCAATTTGCCCTTCATGTACGTGCTGTTTTAGGTCTTCCTCTAAACTATACAACTTATGGTTCAGGTGCTTGTGGTGCCTACAAAGCAAAAAATGAAAACCATAACCCTATACTAGAGATTCCAGACACTGCCTTTACCGATAAATCTTTTGTACGAATATTTGGAAAGCCTGAATCGCATGTAGGTCGTCGTATGGCTGTCTCTTTGGTGTTGGATGATAATGTTGAAGTGGCGAAAAGTAAGGCATTGGAAATTGCTGCAAGTATTAGTGATAGTTAAAAATATTTTTTAATCTAAATAAGTTATACTTATTGTAAATTATTTTAAAGGGTTACAATGAGTATAACTAAATATCTTCGTTTTTCACCACTTGTTATCATATCACATATCGCTCTCTTATTATTTACTGCCTGTGGTGGAGGTAGTTCTAGTGGAGGGACATCTTGTGAAAAAAGTACTTATGGTACATGTGTAGATGTATACTTTATAGTTGATAATAAAGAAATATATACAAATGAAGATAAATCTCTTCTTTTTAAGAATAACGAAAACTTTATTGGTGACTTAAATGAATTTACCTATGAATGGTCATTTAGTTCTGAACAAGATAGAGATACCGTAACTTTAGACAAAGAACATGGTGGTATTAAATCCACTGAAGTAGGTGAAATTAATGTTACTCTAACGGTAAAAGACAAAGATGCCATTTTAGATACTGAAACCATTACAATGACCGTTGTAGAACAAAAATTACCTATTGTTGCAATTGACTATGATCAAAAAGATGCTGTTGAAAATGGCACTTTAAAATTTTATATTTATGGATCAGATTATCCAGCAAGACCTAATGGTGCTCCAACGGGTACTAATTTATTCTTTATAGCTACATTGTATCAAGAGCTCATTACAGGCTCTAATGAATTTATTCCAATGGATTCTAAAAATGAAGACTTTTTTGTATACGATATAAAAAAGGATACTTCTATCGATTTTGATTTAAATGAAAAAGGAACGTATAAATTTAATTTTTTGGTTATTGATGAATATGACGGGGAAGTTGAACAAAATATTACAATAAATGTCATTTAAAGATTAATCAAAAAGCCTAGGTCTAATAAACTTAAAAATATTAACTAATAAATAAAAATATTTTTAAACAATAATAACTTGGCTATACTAACTGTAAAATATCTCTCAAAGGAGTGACTTTTGCGTTTAGTTAAATTGTTATTATTGTTCATACTGCTCTCACCTATGACACTTTTTGCTCTTGATTTTACTAAAAAAGCAGAAGTGAGGCAGTTTGTAAACAACATGCACTCCAACTACAACTACAATAAAAATTATCTCCATACACTTTTTAAACAAGTTCGAAAAAATCCAAGAGTCTCTAAAAAAGTAGAAAAACGTATCGTCAAGCCTCTTTCCGAAGAATACCGACCCCAAGGAAGCTGGGAGATATTTTCTCGTATGCATTTGGGGAAGAACCAATCCGATTTGGGTGCTGAGTTTATGCATAAACATGCTAAAACATTAGAAAAAGCTCATAAAATTTATGGTGTTCCTGCTGAATACATTACAGCCATTATCGGCATAGAGAGCCATTACGGTAAAAACCGTGGTCAATTTTATGTTTTTGATTCACTCACACATCTTGCATTTGGAAACCATAAACGCAAAAAATTTTACCGATATCAGCTGCAAGAGTTTTTACGTATGTGCTACCGAGAACAGGTTGAACCTCGTGCTGTAAAAGGTTCTAAATCAGGAGCCATAGGCATGGCACAATTTATGCCAAGCAACTATAAACCTTTAGCTGTTGACTTTAATAACGATGGAAAAATACGCATCAGTCAACCCGATGATGCCATAGGCAGTGTCGCCAACTATTTTAAAGAGAATGGCTGGAAAAAAGATGAACCTGTAGGAACACGTGTCTCCTATGAAGGTGATCGGTTTTACGGTTTAAAAACAGGAATTAAACATAAATATGAACGAAAACATTTACCTAAAATTTACCCAAAAGATGCCTTTGACTACCATGAAAAAGTCATGTTAATAAAACTTGAACGAGAAAAGTATGATGAACTCTGGTATGGTGCCCATAATTTTTATGTGATTACACGCTACAATCATAGCGATTACTATGCCATGGCTGTGCATCAACTGGCACAAAAAATTAAATCTACCTACATTGCTAAATACCAACCGACCATGCCTAAGCATTTATATGCTTCAAATAACAGTATATTTAAGCAAAGAAAAAGTAGTAAAAAAGAACTTTTATTAAGTAGGTAAATGGTATAATTATATTAATTTAAACTTAAAAAGGAAGATTAAATTATACAGTTAATTTTATTTATAGAAACTATCCTCATTGTCTTCTGGATTGATCTTGAATATCAAACCACCAATTATACATACACACCAATTATCCAAGTCCACTACAGCACCCACTATGCACTGGATGTTGTGGGTAATCCAATTTTAATTCTTAAAGACATGCCTGAAAGTAAAAAGATTCTTATTTGGAAAGAGTCAGTCCTCAAATATGAAATGTTATCCTATTTTCCAAACATTGAACTAATGGAAGAGTTTTTTAAAGATAGAATTGAAGATAATGGACAATTTAAAACATATTTTTTAAACCATATGCGAGAGACACATGGAGACTATATTGGTGCCATTATTGACAAAGAAGAGTTCATAAAAGCCATGATCAACCCTCCTCCTATTGAAGAGTCTAAGGCTACCCCATTATAGTTTTAAAGTCATCTTAAGTACTTGATCATAATAAATATCGCTCAAACCATTGAAAGAGAGTAGCTCTACACTTCTATTGACACTGTTTTCAATAATACGTCGCCCCCAGAGAAAACGATTTTTGTAAAATCTTTTTTTATCAAAATTTGTAATCACCACTTTTTTATTGCCTGAACTGGCATGAATAAACTTTCCATCTTCAAGATAGATACCTACATGATTTACCTTACCTGTCTGTTTACGTTTGGTATCAAAGAAAACCATATCACCACGCTTTAAATTTTCATACTTAATGTAACTTCCAACTTTCGCTTGTTCGCATGACACACGAGGAATTTTAATACCGGCTGAACGGTAAAC
This sequence comes from bacterium, assembly GCA_018822805.1. Taxonomy (GTDB): domain Bacteria; phylum Campylobacterota; class Campylobacteria; order Campylobacterales; family Sulfurovaceae; genus UBA1140. Next base: position 8,593 of record JAHJJU010000056.1, on the reverse strand, counting down.
TTTTTGAGTAAATCCGGAACAATCAAATTTATTTGGCCCCGTAGCTCCCCAAACATATCGAGTTCCTAAAAATTTTTTAGCGTAAGATTCCACTTCTTGCGTAAGAGGATGATTGTCATCACATGAATATTCTACAGATTTTTTTACCGTTAACAAGGATTTAAAGCTTTTTATTTTTTCTTGAAGACTCTGATTAATACTCATTGCCAAAGCTATCTCTTCAGGGCTTAATTCCTCTGTTAGCATAGAATCGAAAGGTGCAGAGGTACCCGTTCTATGAACAGAAGGTGCAGAAGCAGAGACTGTATTAAAAGTTAATACATCAAACATAGCATTAAAACTATCTTTTTGATGCCCATATTTAATAACCGTCAGTTGAACAAGTACCATAACTTGAATAGCAATAACCAATAACAGAGTGTTTTTAACGAAGTTCATTCCCAATTTTCCCAATTTACAATAGAAGTATATGTGGAATAATAGTGAAAATTAGTTAAAAATGTTATAAAACATAACAAATTCGCCGAAGTATTACTTTAGTAATGCCCTTATTTTAACTTCTTGGCTACAAGTTCATTCACCACTTGTGGATTTGCTTTTCCCCCAGTGCTTTTGAGTACTTGCCCAACAAAAAAACCTAAAAGCTTACTGTTCCCTGCTTTAAACTTAGCAACGTTATCTGGATTTTTTGCAATAACTTCATCAATAATAGGTGAAATTATTGCAGGATCACTTATTTGTATCAGTCCTTTAGCTTCAACTATTTGTGTCGGGTTTTCGCCTGATTCAATCATCTCTTCAAAAACTTGTTTGGCAATTTTATTTGAAATCGTCTCATCATCAACCATCTTTACAAGTTGGGCTATCTGTGTGGCAGTAAACTTTAGCTCATCAATTTGCTTCTCTTTTAACTCTCTAGCAACTTCATTTGCCACAATATTAGCAATACTTATAGGACTATTCAATGTCAATAGAGCCTCTTCATAAAAGTGAAACAATTTCTCATCACGAGCTAAGGTATTAGCGACTTCACTGTTGAGTTTAAGTTCTATAGTGTACTTATTAAACCGTGCTTCTTCAGCTTCACTCATAGGGGCTATTTCACCGTCTACTTGTACTTTTTTAGTTTGAGGTTTTGGTTCAGATTTGATTACTTTTGCCTTTTTGCTCCATGAGTCTTTAAGCCCGACAATCTTATTGAACACAGGGTGTTCATCACTATAATCAATAGGGTCTGCATAAAAATACCCTTGTCTCTCAAACTGAAAACGCTCATCAGGTTTTTCAGTAATCACAGCAGGTTCAATAAGTGCATTGTTAATAACTTGCAGAGAATTTGGGTTTAAATCTTCTAAGCCTTCAGGAGCTTCTGAAGAGAAGAGTCTATCGTACAGTCTTACCTCTATGCTCTTAGCCGTTTTGGCATCGACCCATTGGATGGCACTTTTTACTTTGATACCACTGCTATCTGAACCACTTTTAGAATCGGGATGATATTCTGCTTTTATCTCTACAATATTACCATTGGCATCTTTAATAACTTCCTTACAGGTAATGATATACGCATGTCTAAGCCTTACGGGTTGCTCTGGGGTAAGACGGTAGTAATCTTTTGGAGGGTTCTCCATAAAGTCATCACGTTCAATGTAAATCTCTTTTGAGAAAGGTAATTTTCTTGACCCCTCTTTTGGTACATCATGTGGGTAGTAAGGAGCATCTATCTCTTCAGAACCCTCATAGTTTTCAATGCGTACTTTTAATGGGTCAAGTACACAGAGTACACGGGGTACTTTGGTATTTAAATCATCTCTTATACAAAATTCAAGCTGTGCGACATCCACCATGGAGTTGGCTTTTGCTATACCGATTGTATCACAGAAGTTTAAAATAGATTCCGGTGTATACCCTCTTCGTTTATATCCGGCAATGGTAGGCATTCTAGGGTCATCCCATCCATCAACCTGTCCACCTTCAACCAACTCTAAAAGCTTTCTTTTACTCATCACCGTATAGTTAATACCCAGTCGTGCAAACTCATGCTGATAAGGTCTTGTCGAGTTTAACCCAAGTGTATTGAGTACCCAATCATAAATATCACGGTTATTTTCAAACTCCAGTGTACAAATAGAGTGTGTAATGCCTTCCATATAATCAGACAAGCAGTGAGCAAAGTCATACATTGGGTAAACATGCCATGTATCTCCGGCTCTATAATGATGCACATTTCGAATTCTATACAGAAGTGGGTCTCTCATTTTCATGTTAGCAGCAGACATATCAATCTTGGCTCGAAGGACATGTTCACCATCTTTAAACTCACCTTTTTTCATTCTTTCAAAAAGGTCTAGATTTTCTTCAATCGTTCTATCAGCGTATTTACTGCGTCTTCCCGGCTCTGTAACCGTACCTCTATATTCTCTTATCTCTTCTTCATTTAAACTGTCAACATAAGCCTTACCCATTTTAATGAGTTCAACAGCATAATCATAGAGTCGAGGGAAATAGTCAGAAGTGTAATAAACATGATTACCCCAATCAAAGCCAAGCCACTCTACGGCATCTTTAAGGGCTTCCACATATTTTGTGTCTTCTTTAGTCGGGTCGGTATCGTCCATTCTAAGGTTACAGTGACCATGATAGTCCTCTGCAATACCAAAGTTGATACAGATAGATTTAGCATGTCCAATGTGTGGGAACCCATTAGGCTCTGGAGGAAATCGTGTATGCACCTCGTTATACTTACCTGACTTTAAATCTTCTTCAACTATTGTCCGTAAAAAATCTTTGCTCTCACTCATTATTATTAAACCTTTTATTTGAGAAACTTATATAAAGTAGGTATTTTATCTAATTTGGGCTTATTGTGTGTTAGGGAAAAGATTTTACTTATTCCCAATATGACAAAATAAATGCAGAGGAGATATAAGATGATGTAGGAATTACAACATCCCCTTAAATTCAGCAAAAATATAAGCACTTTCATGTGGTCCGGGGCTGGCTTCCGGGTGGTGTTGTACAGACATGGTTGGAGAGTCGTTGTAACGTAACCCTTCAATGGTATTGTCAAACAGGTTCGTATGCGTTACTGTTGCTACTTCTGTAATGTTGTCCGGAACATTGTAGTTGTGGTTTTGAGCTGTAATCTCCACCGTATTGTTGGCTCTATTCATAACAGGATGATTTCCACCGTGATGACCGAACTTTAGTTTATAGGTATCATAACCGTGAGCAATAGAAAGCAACTGATGCCCCAAACAGATACCAAAAAGAGGGATTTTAGCAGCAATTAATGCTTTAATTTTTTCTTGTTCCTCTTTTAAAATAAGTGGATCACCCGGTCCATTGGATAAAAAAACACCATCTATCTCTTTGGCTTTGAACTTTTCAATAATAAGTGAAGCCTTCATAGAGTTAGGAACCACTTCTACTTCCATTCCTGCATGGGTTAACTCATTAAGAATATTTCGTTTAATACCAAAGTCTAAAGCAATGATTTTTTTAGAGGTATTTGGCTCTTCATATTTAAAAGTCTCAGCATTGTAACGGGCCTCTTTATGAATGTATGACTCTTTGGTACTCACTTGTTCAATGTAGTTGACATCTTCAATTCTAGGACTTGATTCTAACACTTTTTTAAGCTCATCAGCATCATGAATCTCAGTAGAAGCCACCATCATCATAGAACCTTCAACACGGAGCATTTTGGTTATAAAACGGGTATCAATTTCTGTAATACCTAAAATACCATGTCGTTTTAACAAGACATCCAATGTCTCTTCACATCTAAAGTTAGAAGGACGTGCTTGGTATGAACGGACAATAATACCTTTACAGTATGCTCCTTTACTCTCCATATCTTGTGCATTACACCCTACATTGCCAATCTCCGGCATGGTAAACGTCACAAACTGACCAGCATACGAAGGATCGGTTACAATCTCTTGATAGCCTGTTAATGAGGTGTTAAAAACAACTTCACCAACCGATGTACCACTTGCACCAAAACTTTTTGCTTCTAAAAGCATACCATTCTCAAAATAGAGTGAGACTTTTTCCATTATAACATTCCTCGTTTTCTTAACTCTTCTTCATACAGACGCTCATACATCAACTCATACTCCACTGATCCGGGAACATACTCTTTTTTCATATTTTTAATCTTATCGTAGACAATATCATCCATCTTATCATAGGCATCAGCAAAGGCTTTAAAAGCTTTAAAAATAACATTCCGTACCTGATTCTCATTGACCTCATACTCTAAAAGATAATTCTCATAAAGCTCATCTAAAATGGTATGTGATACATCATTATAACGGTCATCATAATTCATAATCACCCCATATTCAGGAGCCAAACGTTTTTTAATCATAAAGAAAAGTTCACGCTCTTTGACCTGTTGAATCTCTATCTCATCAATATTTGCATCCAACATCTCTTCAACTTTGGCATCAAGCTTTTTCTCTTTTTCAAGATTTTCATCAATAATGGCTTTACACGCTGCAACCACAGCATCTTTACCTTTTGGCATACGAACAAATGAAGCATTTGCTAAATCAATACCAATTTTTGAAGCCACATATCCTGTTTGTTTTGCTTTTAATCTCATTTAAACTCCTTTCCTTACCATCTAATAATGGTATCTTCTCTCTCAGGACTGGTTGAGATAATACCTATCTCAGTACCAATCATCTCTTCTAGAGCTTTAATGTAGGATTGTGCTGTCGGAGGTAACTCTTCAAACACACGAATACCCTCGGTCTTTTCCCAACCAGGAAATGATTTATAAACTGGCTTTGCTGTTTCTAAATCATAAGGTACATAGTTCACCTCTTGTCCCTCTATCTCATAAGCAACACAGACTTTAATCTCTTTAAAACCATCAAGTACATCCAATTTCATTAGTGCCACTTGATCAACACCATTCACTCTAACAGCGTGTCGCATGGCCACAGCATCAAACCAACCACATCGTCTTGGTCGTCCTGTGGTGGTTCCAAACTCATGACCGTTTTTACGTAACAGCTCTCCTTCTTCGCCCAAATCTTCACTTGGAAAAGGACCATTTCCTACTCTGGTACAGTAAGCCTTTGCAATACCTGTTACTTTACCTAAATCTTTAGGATTTAAACCAAGACCTGAACAAGCCCCAGCAGAAACGGTCGTTGAAGAAGTTACGTAGGGGTACGTACCATGGTCAATATCCAGCATGGTTCCTTGAGCACCTTCAAGCAATACTTTTTTACCTTCATCAAGCACTTTCCATACCAATTGCGTAGTATCTACAATATGTGGAGCCAAAACTTTGGCATATCCATCAAGTTCAGATACAAGAGCCTCTTTCGTTGGTGTCGCCAACTCCATTACATCAAAAATCGCTTGATTTTGTTCAAAAAAATCAACAATTTTTGTTGCCAATTTTTCCGTGTCATGCAACTCACCCATTCGGTGACCTACTCTAGCAATCTTATCACCATAAGCAGGTCCAATTCCTTTTCCTGTTGTACCGATGGCTTTGTCACCCTTCATACGTTCTTTAGCTTGGTCAATGAGTGCATGGTAAGGCAGAAGCATATGTGCTTTATCTGATATAAACAATCTTCCCTCAAGGTTCTCGAACTGTACCATCTCTTTAATGAAATCAACCGGTGAAAGTACCACTCCATTACCCACAATGTTTTTAGCTTCTGGATTTAACACACCGGAAGGAATCAAGTGAAGAGCATATTTTTTACCGGCAACCACTATGGTGTGTCCAGCATTATGTCCCCCGGCAAAACGACACACGTAGTCATGTGTTTGTGCCATATGGTCAACAATCTTACCTTTCCCCTCATCACCCCACTGTAATCCTACAATTAAATCTGCTTTATTATTCATCTACTTTACCAACCCTTTTTTCATTTTTTGATTTATACAAGCATCTGTATAGAGTGCAAAACCTGCTGCATCAACCTCGTCTATGCTATAAAGTCCACCACGAACCAACAACTCATTCTCATGGAACATTCGAAATGTTAATGAACCATAGTATCTCATTTTTGCATAAAAGAGTGGTGCCACAATAACCGAGCTATAATCAATCTTCTCAATCGCCTCTTTAATCAACATTAACTCAGCTTGAATCTCTTCCGGAATTCCCTCTAAATCATTCAAATCTTCAAAACGATGAATCCGTACCAACTTATTTATCCAAGGAATATCTAATTTTAAAATACTCTCTATATTTGTATCGTGTAAAAGTTCCAAACCAATACCATACTTTTCACTTAAGAGTAATGGTATTCGCATATTTGAGATCTGTAACAATGCATCAACATTTAATGTTTCAACCAAATTAGATGCTGTGTTTACCACCTCATCAAACGTACCATCTAAAATCTCAACACCTACTTGATACTGCTCTTGTGTTGGGAATGAAACAGCCGGTTGAATGTAAAACCACTTTTTAGACTCGGTTGTTCTACCAATTCTCTTGGTCACGATTCTTACCACATCGGCTGTACTGTCAGCTCTTAGGGTCACCGTATGGTTATGCTCATCATTAAGGTGTAACAGTTGTTTCTCATCTTCAAATGAACTGTGCTGGTGATAAGAGAAGAGTGGCGTGACAATCTCCTCAAATTCATTAGCATCCAATATATTGGCACAGGTCGATTCTATTTGACGTTTTATCTTTGCACACTCTCCAAAATAGAGTTTGCTTTTACTGGGTATTTCGTGTTCAAATATCATTATTTGCTCTCGTTAAAATAGATTTCATTAAAGGTTCTACTCGCCGTTCCATCAAAGTCACGTCGCCCCAAATCTGCTAATGCCATCTCAATCGCATTGACCACCCAAGTCGACTCATAAACAGGAATCAAACCCATTTGGTTAATACGGAAAATCTTTCCTTTCAGATGATCTTGACCCCCTGCCATATTGACTCCATATTTGGTTTTAAGTAACTTACGAATCGCTTCTGCATCTTCATCAAAAACGGTACTCATTGACATCGCAGGTGTTTGTGGGTACATCTTAAACCCAATCGCTTCTAAAGCACCTTGTGTTGCGTTGGCTCTGGCTTGGGTACTTACATAAAGTGCTTCTAAGCCCTCTTTATCTATCTCATCAAAAATGGCATTAAGCCCAATAATCAAGGTAGTAGGTGCTGTCCATGCCGTAGTATTTTTTTGCTGATTTTTAATCTCAGTTGCAAGATTAAAGTAGTAGTCTTGACCCTGACCTATGGTCTCAACAGCTGCATTACTCAAACCAATCATCGCCAAACCGGGAGGCAACATCAGTGCCTTTTGACTTCCTGTTACCAGTGCATCAATATTCGAAATATTAATCTTTTCAACACCCACAGCAGTAATACCGTCAGCTACCACCATAATTGAAGGATTCACCGATTTTACGTACGCTGCTATTGCTTCAACAGGGTGGCGAAGTCCACCGGCACTCTCGCTTACTTGAATAAAGAGTGAATCAATATCAGCATTCTCTGCCAACGCTTGTTTTACATCATCCAAACTCGCAGGAGTATTCCACGCATACTTTAGTTCTACCAGCTCTTTTCCCATGGCTGTAACAATCTTTCCAAATCGCTCACCAAACTTACCGGCATTAATCGTTAAGGCTTTGCTTTTACAAAGATTGATAACACATGCTTGCATTGCCCCTGTTCCGGAACTTGCCAACATTACACATTCATCCATACCAAGCAGCTTCATTAGACGTTCTCTGGCTTCTTTGAAAATTGCTTCAAATTCAGGGGTTCTATGATGCAGTGTCGGTGTTGCCATTGCTTGTCTAACAGACTCGGGTACAGGAGTAGGTCCAGGGGTAAAAAGTAACATATATTTCCTCGATTATCATAATGCAAACTCTGCAATTCAATCATTGCAAAATTCTCGGGATTATATCAAAATTGTGTTTAGGGATCGGTGAAGATTACTCTTTATAGTTTCTCATCACTTTTAATTCTGCAACCAAATTTTCATAATCAAGATAAAAAGTATTTGAGTTTTTTCTAACCCTTTCTATATAAGGTTCAAACTGCTTGTGGGTTCGTATAAAAAGTTTTCCTGCCAAATCATTAACCAGTAAAATATTAAAAACATCATATTTAATACCTACGGCAAATTTATTCAAAAAATCCAACATTCTTGCAACATCATCTCGAAGTAGCTTATCGTTCATTATCTGCTCCAAATGCTCTTCGGTAAACTCATCAAACATATCTTCAAGATTCAACTTTTCACGAACACGCCAAATTGTTTCGCTCAAATCACCTTTAATAGTATTGTATGCATTTAAGGTCATCTCGTTTTGTCGTCGTTGATGTTCAATTTCACTCTCCAAACGCACCAATTTTAATTGATGAACAATTAAAACAACGCCCAATATTGCAATGGGTAAAGCTATAATATCTGCCAAGTTTCCTAAAGTATCTAAATTCATTTTAAATCCTATTTTTTAAAAAATTCCTGAATGATACCTTTTAATCATTAAAAAAATTTAAATTTTATACTCAATTTTTAAAAAAACCTCCTTCTCTAATGATATAATAATTATTAACAAAGTATAATATTTTAAAATAACTTTT
>JAHJJU010000055.1 GCA_018822805.1 bacterium | reverse complement strand
CGATGAAGTGGCTGATGAGTTTGCCATGATGAAAGAGATTAACGGCATTATTAAAAACGAGATTGGAGCCATTGCCCTTTGTGACTCTATGGCATTTGTACCTGATCTACCAAAAACACGTTCAGGTAAGATTATGAGAAGGATCTTAAGAAGTATTGTTAAGGGTGAACCTATTACTCAAGATACTTCTACGCTTGAAGATCCGAGTATCGTTGCTACGATTGAGGATATTGTGAATAAAAATGACTAAACATATAAAAAACAGAACGCTTCTTAGAAACCATAAGGGGAGTTATTGTCAATATGGTGAGATGGCTTTAAACCAAAAGACAACCATTACGATTGTTGAGAATGAGATCTATTTAGCTCAGAGCATCGCTTTGAAACTTAATAATTTGGGATACAAAACAGAAATATTTACCTCTGTAGAGCAAGCAATAAGAGAGAGTGAAGGAGACATCTTCATCCTCTCTATTGATATTCCAAAACAAAGCATTACCCGTTTAATCGCTAAATTTAAATCGAAAATCATCATTCTAATGACCAACCACAGTAACAATGAGCTCATTTATCAAGCATTAAATTCCGGTGCCAATGATTATATCGTTAAACCTTTTATGATAGATGAACTCCAAAAAAAGATTGAACATTATGCTGAATTTTATGCCTTACAACAATCTTTAAAAACCTATAGAGACTATCATAACTACACCTTAGAAAATATCTTTATAGGAGACAATATTCATGTAATTAATCCTCCTATGATTGTTGAGACCAACTATATTGCATTGGTCGATAAATTGGTTTTTACCTATGCTGAAACCAAAGGAGAGTTGCTTACCTTTATCTCATTAACCTCGAACACGTGGAAAGAAAAAGTTAAAGAGACTTCTGACAATGAGTTGATTTATCTCTCTCATTTCCAAACACTAACAAAAAAAGATACCGAAAAACTATTCGATCTACTCAAAAATAAAAAGTTCATTATTTCGACAACCAATCCCATAGAATCTTCTTATCGAACCTATAAGATTGAAACAAAAGATAAAGGTTTTGAAGGAAATGAGATACTGAGTATCGATGAGTACATCATCTACATTGTACAACGGTATCAGTACCAATTCCCGGATACCGTACTTTCTCGAAAGTTAGGTTTTTCACGAAAAAGCCTGCATGAACGAAGAAAGAAATACAATGTATACAAAAGCAAAAACTAAAGGATAAAATGTGGCAAAAAAATTATTTTTAATCATCGGAGCTCCAGGTTCTGGAAAAACAACCGATGCAAGTATTATTGCAGAGAAATATACTCAAAGTATTGTTCACTACTCAACAGGTGATATGTTAAGAGAAGAGGTTGCTAGTGATAGTGAACTGGGTAAAATGATTCATGATTTTATTAGCAAAGGAGCGTTGGTTCCTCTGAATATCATTATGAACACCATTATCTCTGCCATTAAAAATGCACCAACTGATGTGGTATTGATTGACGGTTACCCACGAAGTACCGAACAGATGAATGCCTTAGATGAGATGCTTGCCAATGAAGATGAGATTGAACTGGTTTCTGTTATTGAAGTACGGGTCAGTGAAGAGGTGGCCAAAAAGAGAATTTTAGGACGTGCAGCTGAAGCTGAAATGGTACGTTCCGATGACTCTGTGGAAGTTTTCTATGATAGAATGAAAATTTATACCGATCCATTAACAGAAATTCAAGCATTTTACAGCAACAAAGCAGTACTCAAAGTCATTGACGGTGAACGAACGCTTGAAGTGATTGTTGAGGAGATGGAAGCTTTTGTTTTAAGTAACATCAACAACTAAAGTCTCTAACAGAGACTTTTATCATTCAGCATCATAAATCATCTATTTCACAGAATATTCTTGTTACCATTTTTTAATTGTCTCTTTTGATATTAAGAGATAAACAAATTTTATAATAAAGGATACTCTATGAAACTATTAATACCAATTACCATCACTATTGCTCTGTTTATTGGATGCAGTCAAAACACAACCTCTCCTCTACCCAACAAAACAATTCCTACAGGACATATTACAAAGAGTACGGAACTTCAAACCATTATGCAGAAATTTGACAATTTGATTTTTCAACATTATCAAAGTGAACTCGATCGTGATAGAAAACGTCTGGACTATACTAAAGAAATGATTCTAGTCGTTGATGATTTGGTCGAAAATAGTAAAGAGCTTCAAAATATCTCCAATACAGGATTAACAGAAGAAGGATCAAAAGGATTTTTAACCTTAGCCAAAGCATTAGAAGGTAAATCAGAAAAATTGAAAAAACTTGTTTTAGAGTATAAAACAGAAGAGATTGCTCCGACCCTCGATGAGATTAATAGCATCTGTACCAAATGCCATGATACCTTACGCTAAAAAGCTATCACTTTTTCTTTTTTTACCTTTGTTAGAAGGAACATTTTGTTTAAATGCAGATGAAAACCTTACACACTATATTAACAGTCTTGAACAACGTATTCAACACTTAGAAAAAGAAAAAAAATCTAAAGGTCTCATTCAGCTTGGGTCTGCTGATACCACCATGTTTTTAGGAGGTACTGTCTCATTAGACACCATCTACCTCCATACGGCAAATGGAGAAACAGGAGGGAATAACAGCAGTGATCAATTTTTCAATGCCAACAACATTCCTATTGACCAAAAAGGTGAAGATTCTGAGTTAAGCCTAACAGCTCGAAACAGTAAATTTTGGGTGAAAACACGAACAGCTCAAGTAAATGATAAACCTCTGCGAACGCTTTTAGAAATTGATTTTTGGGGAAGCAATGGTAACGAAACAAATTCAAACTCCCATAACTTGAGACTGCGTCATGCTTATATTATCTATAATGGCTGGACTCTTGGACAAACCAATAGCCTTTTTGTAGGAACTTCAAAACCTCATACCCTACTCTCTCCTGTCGATGATGTGTTTATGCGTCAAGCACTTATTAGCTATAAAAAACAGTTTAAAAAAAATAGATTGGCACTCTCGTTTGAACAAGCTGAATCGGTTATTATGACCTCTATCGGAGAGAAAATAACTGTTAATGATGACCGACTTCCAGATATGGTTGTTCAATATGCGTACTATAATAACCGGAATGATCTTTCTCTTTCACTGTTGGCACGAGAACTACGTATCGAACAAGAAAATGGTATACCCATTACAGACAGTACTTTTGGATATGGAATAAACTTTAATAATACCGTACATACCTATAAAAACAACACCCTCACTTTTGGTTTAGTAGGAGGAAAAGGTATCGGTCGATATATGGCAACCAGCTTTTTTCCTTCAGCCACCCTCACCCCGGAGCAACAATTAAAAGCACAACAATCATGGGGAATGCATTTGGGTTATGAACATTGGATCAACCATCAATTACGACTCAATATGGCAGCAGGTAAAATTGAAACCCATCCCATTTTAACCCTAGATACTATTGATAAATCTGCATGGTCAGGACACTTGGGTTTACAATATAATCCATTGAAAAAATTTTTTTTAGGATTGGAGTATATTCATGGTGAACGAGAATTACAGAACCATAAAAAATATGCTGTTGATCGTTTATATCTTCGTACAAGTTACGATTTTTAATACATTATCTGCCCCCTTATTTAATTACAAAATAAGTAAAACAGATAATTATGTATCAATTACAAACTAATTATCTAAGCAATCTTTTAGTTTGTTACTAATATTCACATTATATACCGATATCTTAATTTTTCATATCTTAGCGACTTTTCTCTTCAGAGCATGTATGTATCAATAGTTAACAACTCTACAAAATTACTCCGAATAATATTACTATTAATTTAAGATTATTCTCCATAAGCGTATAATTAATGCAACTTTATTAAATAGAAGGAGTCCACATTGAATATTCATGAATATCAGGCAAAACAGATTTTTGCTAAATATGGTGTACCAACACCTAGAGGTATTATCGCAAATACACCAGACCAAGCTGTAGCTAACGCAGGCGAACTTGGTGGAAACATTTGGGTTGTTAAGGCTCAAATCCACGCAGGTGGTAGAGGACTTGGTGGTGGTGTAAAACTTGCTAAATCAAAAGAAGAAGTAAGAGAACTTGCTACTGAAATCTTGGGAATGACTTTGGTAACTCACCAAACAGGACCGGAGGGTAAGCTTGTTCAAAAAGTTTACATTGAAGAGGGTGCTGACATTAAGGATGAGTTGTACTTATCTGTAGTACTTGATAGAGCTGCAGAAATGCCGATTATCATGGCTTCAACAGAAGGTGGTATGGATATTGAAACCGTGGCTCATGACACACCTGAAAAAATCATTAAAATAGCTGTTGATCCTGCATTTGGTTTTCAAGGTTTCCACGGTAGAGAGCTTGTATTTGGTCTTGGAATCACGGACAAAGCTGAACAGAAAAAAATGATTGACTTTGCAAAAAAACTCTATACATTATATATGGAAAATGATGCAGAGATGATTGAAATTAATCCACTGATCAAAACAGCTTCTGGAGATTTCCTAGCACTTGATGGAAAAATGGGCTTTGATGACTCTGCATTGGGTAGACACCCGGACATTGAAGATATGAGAGATATCTCTGAAGAAGATCCGGATGAGAGAGAAGCAAGTCAATATGGTCTTTCTTACATTGCGTTAGATGGTGAAATTGGTTGTATGGTAAACGGTGCAGGTCTTGCAATGGGAACCATGGATACCATTAACTATATGGGTGGAACACCTGCAAACTTCCTAGACGTTGGTGGTTCAGCCAATGCTGAAACGGTTGCAAAAGGTTTTGAGATTATTCTTAAAAACCCAAATGTTAAAGCAATCTTTGTAAACATTTTTGGTGGGATTGTACGATGTGACAGAATTGCTAACGGAATTATTGAAGCGACTAAAATTACAGATGTACATGTACCTGTTATTGTTAGACTTGATGGTACAAATGCACCAGAAGCAGCAGAAATTTTAAGTAATGCAAACATCGCTAACCTTATTGTAGCGACTGATTTAGGTGATGGTGCAGCAAAAGCCGTAGCAGCAGCAAAACAAGCGTAAGCTTCTGACACAGTCAAGCTTTAGTGAGATGAATTTATAAAGGAACTTGGTTCCTTTATAAAGAAGAAAGTTTTATAAAGGAAATAGATGTCAATTTTAGTAAATAAAGATACAAAAGTAATCGTTCAAGGTTTCACAGGTGGAGAGGGTACTTTCCATGCTGAGCAATGTATGGCATATGGTACACAAATTGTAGGTGGTGTAACACCGGGTAAAGGTGGTCAAATACACTTAGGTCAACCTGTATTTAATACCGTTAAAGAAGCTGTTGCTGCAACCGGTGCTACTGTTTCTATGGTATTTGTTCCACCTGCATTTGTGGCTGATGCTGTTATGGAAGCTGCACAAGCCGGTATTGAACTGGCCGTTGTTATTACTGAAGGTGCACCGGTTAGAGACATGCAGGCTGCTAAAGCTTGTGCTGTTAAAAATGGTATGATGACCATTGGACCAAACTGTCCTGGTATTATTACAGCTGATGAATGTAAGATTGGTATTATGCCAGGTAGCATTTTCAAAAAAGGAAATGTTGGTCTTATCTCTAAATCCGGTACATTAACCTATGAAGGTGCAAACCAAGTATGTAACGAAGGTTATGGAATTACTACAGCTGTAGGTATTGGTGGTGACCCGATTATTGGTCTTAGCTACAAGCAACTTCTTCAAATGTTCCAAGACGATGCAGAGACAGAAGCGATTGTAATGATTGGTGAAATTGGTGGCGATCTTGAAATTCAAGCTGCTGCTTACATTAAAGAGAACATTACTAAACCTGTGGTTGCATTTATTGCAGGTCAATCAGCTCCGGCCGGTAAAAGAATGGGTCACGCAGGTGCAATTATTTCCGGTTCAGCCGGTACGGCAAAAGAAAAAATGGATGCCCTTTCAGCAGCCGGTGTAAAAGTTGTTGTTTCTCCTGCAGAAATTGGTAAAGCTGTTAAAGAAGTTCTTTCTTAAGCATGTTCAAGAACAAGGCTTTTGCCTTGTTCTTGCTTTAATTTTCTATTATCAAAAAAACACCCCCACTTCATTCTCACCAAAATTGTGAAATTTAAATCTATAAACCTAAAAAAAAATGTTATAATTTTTCAAACTAAGCTTAGTAAATAAAAGTAAATGCTAGAATTGTTAAAAATAGTTTTTTTTAATTACTTTATGATTTGGAGGTAGCACGTTATGAGAGAAATACTACTGGTTAGTATATCTGCATTATTGGGTTACATTGTTTTCTCAGCATTTTCTACGACTGAAACACCTAAAGACGCCCTACGTAAAATCATTGAACAACCTCAAGCAGATATGCAGAAACAACAAGAGTTGGCATTTAACAAACTTGTTAATGAAAATGAAGAAAACATCATTGCATTAAAAAATCAAGAAAAGTTAAATGAACTTCGTACTTATGAACATATCAAGATCAATGAAAAAGAGAACAACACCAAAGTTGAACTCAAAGAGATTGACTATAAGATCAATCATGCCTTAGCAACTTTAAAAGTTCAATCCATTACAGAACAAAAAGAGAAAGACAATATGACCTTTATTGTTATGGCATTTTTTCTCTTTTTACTCATTTTTATCTATCTAAAGTATCAAAAACAATTAACACAAATAGAGATAGAAAAAGAGAATAAATACAATGAGATGATTGCAAAAAAAGAGTATGCAGAAAAAATTCTAACTCTTTTAAGTTCCGGAAATTTAACTTATGAAACGGAACAAAAACTTCTAAAAGTCCTAGATGAACTTAATGGTAAAAGTGTCGAGAAAAAAAATCAAGATATTATATATCATCCAAATCCTGATATTGCACAACTGAATGCTAAAAATACCTTTATTAAGCATTAATATCCTATAAGTAATACTTATATACTTACATATTGAAAATAAAATGCTACAAAATCCGAACAAAATAAGAATAATCATTAAAAATTCATAAGATATTAATGAATTTCTTTTATATTTTTCTCTTTTAGTGTAAAATAGACTTCAACACTATTAAAAAGGAGTCGTTTTGGACAAAAAGATGATGAAAGAAAGTATGGAGCTTATTGACGCTCACTTTAAAGAAGAGGGTATCTCACGTCGTGATGCCATGAAGTTATTTGGAGCAAGTGGGGCTGCAATGCTTATGGGAAGTGCTGCGATACCGACTGAAGCACAAGCAAGTTCTAGTGCTAAAGCTAAAATTGTAATTGTTGGTGGTGGTTTAGCCGGTATGTCAACAGCTGCAAGATTTACAAGAAATTTAGACAATCCGGATATTACCGTCATTGAGCCGGGAGAAACAGCAACTTCATATCAACCGGGTCAAACACTTGTGGGTGCCGGTGTTTGGGACAATTCTGATACAGAGTATCAAACAGCTGATTTTATTCCGGATGATGTAACTGTTATTAAAGAGAAAGCTGTAGAGTTTGATCCGGAAAATAACACACTTACAACATCAGGTGGACAAAAAATAAGTTATGATTACTTAGTAGTTGCTGCCGGTCTTAAACTTGACTTTGGAGCAATTGAAGGTCTTGGTATTACAGAAACCATTACATCAAGAGGTGACGATTCAGCTGTTAGAAAAATAATTGGTCAAAATGGTACGTCATCTATCTACTTTGCAAATGGAGCAACAGATACTTGGACAAACATGCAAAAATTTGTGGATGATGCAAAGTCCGGTAAAAAAGTAAAAGGTGTATTTACACACCCGAACACACCAATTAAATGTGGTGGTGCACCTAAAAAGATTATGTATCTAACCGATGCACGACTTAGAGAAGCCGGTGATGCTGCACGAGCCAATGCTGACTTACACTTCTATCCTAATGGTGGTAAGATGTTTGGTGTTCCTGAATATCATGATGCAATTAAAGCACAATTTGAAGCACGTGATATGAAATGGAGTTACAATCACAATCTTATCAAAGTTGATACTGAAAATAAAATTGCAACATTTGATAAACATGCAACAGTAAAAGGTGCATGGGATGAAGATTTAGAAGAGTTTGAAATGAAAACAACACATGAAAATGTAGAAGTTCCATTTGACTTTTTACACATTACACCACCAATGAAAGCTGCTGAAGAGATTGCAAACTCTCCTATCGGTTCTAAAGCCGGTTGGGTACCTGTAGATAAAGAAACTCTACAACATGTAAAATATAAAAATGTATTCTCTCTTGGTGATATTGCCGGTGTACCAATGGGTAAAACAGGTGGATCAGCAAGAAAACAATACAAAGTTGTAGTGGATAATATTATTACACTCATGGAGGGTGGTGACATTAATAAGAATGACAAATATGCCGGGTATACGGTATGTCCTCTTATTACTAGCCTTGGTACCGTTATGTTGGCTGAATTCGACTGGAGTGCAAAACCAACGCCTTCATTCCCTCTTGATCCAACACAAGAGAGATGGATTTGGTGGTTGCTCAAAGTGTATGCACTTAAACCAATGACACAATATGGTATGCTTTCAGGTAGAGCATAACCTTTTATTCTGGTACATAGATATAGAAGAGAAAATCTCTTCTATATCACCTCTTTTCTACTCTTTTTCTATATTATCCTCTGAAAATTTTCCTTAAAATGTTACTTTTTGAAAAAAAATGATTAAAATTTATGATTGTTATTTGTTTTTTTGATAAAAAATTGCTATACTTGTGCATCACCTTATAAATATAATTACTATATATTATAAGTGTATTTAAATTAAAAGGATACAAATGACAAAATTTACAAAACTAGCTTTAGTAGCACTTTTCGGTATGGCAATGGTAACAACAACTGCTTCAGCAGGTGATGCAGCTAAAGGTCTTAAACTTTATTCTAAAAAACTTAAAGAAGCTTGTGAAATGTCAGGTGCTGATTTTGCAAAAAAACACACTACAGATGAGTGGACTGCTATCATAGAAGAAGGTAAAATGGCTGATGAAATCAAAGCAATCTGTGGAGACGATGCAGAAATTAAAGAAAAATTGGTTCCGTTTATCGGTGACTTTGCAGTAGAATATTCAAGTGACTCAGGTAACGTTCCTAGCTGTTAATTATATTTCTATTACATACTTTAACTCCTCTTTAAAAAGAGGAGTTTTTTCCAACTTTTTCAAACACTTCTTTTTTTATATTATTCATACTTCCATTTATTATCAATTTTTTTGTAACAAACATTAACTTATAACAATGATTTATTATTATATTAAGTACATTTAATACTAATATAACCATTCATGCGTTAAAATTTTTTAACTATCACAAGGAGAAAAAATGAAAAGAATCGTATTATCAACCGTTGTTTTGGCATCACTCACTTTTGCAGGTGGAGATGCTGCTATGGGACAAATAGAAAGCAATGATGACATAAGAGCTGAGCTTGAAGCTTTGAAAAGTGAAGTAGCTGCATTAAAAGCACAAAAAAGTGCCGACGCTGATGGAAAATTAGCAAAGAAAATTAAAAGCATGGATGCAAAAATTAATAAAGTTAGAGCACACGATGCGAATGATAATATTAAGTGGGGTGTTGATTTAAGAACATCACTTGATAGTATTGAATATAAAATGGCAGATGGTACAACTAAAAAAAATAGAGACCTTTTTGCCAATAGGCTTTGGCTAAATATGGCTTATCAGCCTAGTAACAAAGTTGTATTTAAAGGGCAATTAGGCTATAACAAAGCATATGGTGCCGATATGAATAATGGTAGAGGAAGAGGTTATGATCAATTTGATTGGGTTACAAATGAGGCATTAACAGGCAATGAGATGCAACTCAGACAAGCTTATTGGCTCTATATGGGTGATGACTTTCTTGGTGCAGGCATACCATGGACAGCAAGTTTAGGAAGAAGACCATCAACAACAGGATTCCTTTCACACTTAAGAGAAGATGATCAAGCTCAATCACCACTAGGACACAATATCGATGTTGAATTTGATGGAGGGAGTTCCCTCTTTAAACTTGAAAAAGTAACCGGTATCTCTGGTATGTCATTTAAAATCTGTGCAGGACAAGGTGGAACCAATGCCTCTCCTAGATTTTCAGGAACAGACTATGCCGGAGATAGTACTACTGGCTTAGACGATATCCGACTTGCAGGATTCATTTTTGTTCCTTATGACAATGGTACCCTTCAAGTAAAAACAAATGCCTTTAAAGCATTTAATCTCCCTGGTATCAGTATGAATAATAATGGAGAATACATGACAGCAAATGGCTATGCCTCTACAGGTACAGCTATTTTATCTACAAAAGGTGATCAAGTTGGTGGAGCTATCTCTATTCTGGTTGACGGATTAGATGATATTGTAGAATCAGACTTTTTATCAGAAACAAAACTTTTTGCATCCTATGCAATGAGTCAAACGCAACCTGAGGGAGGAAGTGCCATGCTAGGTTCTACAGAAAAACAAAATGGTCACTCTTTTTGGGTTGGAACACAAATGCCTGTAAGTGCTTGGGGTGGTAAATTTGGTCTTGAGTACAACAAAGGGAGTAAATACTGGAGAAGCTTTACCTATGCTGAAGACACCATGATTGGTTCTAAGTTAGCTACTAGAGGTAATGCTATCGAAGCTTATTATACTCAACCTATTACAGAAAGCTTAAGTGCTCAACTAAGATTTACGAACATTGATTATGATTACACTGGAAGTAATGCCTTCTTTGGAGATGGTGGTACACCTATGACCATAGCAGCTGCAAAAGCAGCAGGAATGAACCCTGTTGAATCAGCACAAGACATTAGAACCTATATTCGATATAGATTTTAATTAAAGTTACAAATATTAACTTTTTATACTATTCTCAAGTTTATCTTGGGAATAGCTCTTTCTTCATTTAAAAAAAATCATCAAAACACTAAAGAATTCTTAAAAAGAGAACTTTGGTGACAGTCAACTTTACTTAGTAACCTATTCATAAAAAAAACAACCCATACTTCTTCCATAAAAATTATGATAATTAAACAAAAAACAAAAAGAGAAAAATAGCTTTAAATACCTAATATATGGTATTTAGTAAAAACTATTTAACGCTAAAAAAATTGTATAGCAAATAAAGAAATAGCGATATAAGTGTTATATTTATTAAATTTAATGAATAAAAATTCTAAAAAAAATCTTGGTACTATTAGTAACAATGTAACTTATCATACAAATAATAATGAGTTATTTATAAACACATTACAAAAAGTTGGATATTCTACTTGAAGTGATAGAAACTATCTCACTTAAAATTTTAAAAATTAAAGGGGAAACCATGGCAGTAATGACAGCTCCTGAAAATACTCCGGTATGGGTTGATACAGCAAGATGTAAAGCTTGTGATATTTGTGTTGACGCATGTCCAGCTGGTGTACTTTCTATGAAACCGGATGCAGGCTCAACACTTGGTGCAAACATTGAAATTGTAGCTCTTGAGGCTTGTATTGGATGTAATGAGTGTGAACTCTCATGTCCAGATTTTGCTATTTATGTAGCAGAGAAAAAAGAGTATAAATTTGCTAAATTGACAGACAGCTCAAAAGCTCGTCAAGAGGCAATTATGAACAATGGGTATAGATTACCGGAAGATTATAAGGAGGCAAACTAATGGCAGGAGATGCAAACGCTCAAGGAAAAATTAACGCTGATGGAAAACGTGAAGTTGTAATGATAGGAAACCACTTAGCAGCACTAGCAGCAGTAGATAGTGGTTGTAAATTCTTTGGTGGATATCCAATTACTCCTTCAACAGAAGTAATGGAAGCTATTTCAGACTTTTTACCAAGAGTTGGTGGAACATGTATTCAGATGGAAGATGAAATTGCCGGTGTTGCCGTGGCAACAGGTGCAGCGATGTCAGGTGTTCGTTCAATGACGGCAACATCAGGTCCCGGTATTTCACTTAAAGCTGAAAACCTTGGTCTTGCTCAAATGGCAGAAGTTCCATTGGTTGTAGTCAACGTCATGAGAGGTGGTCCTTCAACCGGTCTTCCAACGCGTGTGGCTCAAGGAGATATTGCTCAAGCGAAAAATCCATCTCATGGAGATTACAAATCAATTGCTTTATGTGCAGGTACATTGGCAGAGTGCTATACTGAAACAGTAAGAGCATTTAACTTAGCAGATAGATTTATGCAACCCGTATTTGTACTTTTAGATGCAACGCTTGGTCTTATGCATGCAAAAGCCATTCTTCCAACAGTTGAAGAAGTAGAAGCCGGCATTGTACCTAGAAAGAAATTTGAGGGTGACCCAGCTGATTATAGACCTTATGGTGTTGAGCAAGATGAAGCAGCTGTACTTAATCCAATGTTCCAAGGGTATAGATACCACTTTACAGGTCTTCACCATGACGCTATGGGATTCCCGACAGAAGAGATTGAGACGTGTAGAAAACTCATCGACAGACTCTTTAGAAAAGTTGAAGAGCATCAAGATGAGATTGAACTTAACGAAGAGTACATGATAGATGATGCAGATATTTTACTTATCGGTTATGGTTCAGCATCACTTGGTATTAAAGAAGCTGTAAACAGACTTCGTGAAGAAGGTATTAAAGCCGGTATGTTTAGACCAATTACCATCTGGCCAAGTCCGGAAGCAAGAATGTATGAGCTTGGACAAAAGTTCGACAAAGTTCTTTCAGTTGAGCTTAACCAAGGTCAATACCTAGAAGAGATTCAACGATGTATGGGTAGAAGAGACATTCAGAAGTTAACCAAAACGAATGGTCGTCCATTCTCCCCTGCAGATATTATTGATAGAGTTAAGGAGGTATTTTAATCATGGCATTTAATTACGATAGTTATTTAAGAATGGAAAAGATGCCAACACTATGGTGTTGGGGTTGTGGAGATGGTATTGTACTTAAGGCTTTTGTACGTGCTATTGACTCTTTAGGTTATGCTAAAGATGATATTTGTGTTGTTTCCGGTATTGGTTGTTCAGGAAGATTCTCTTCTTATGTTGACTTCAATACCATTCACACTACTCATGGTAGAACCGTAGCATTTGCAACGGGTGTAAAACTTGCTAACCCAACTAAAAAAGTGGTTTGTGTTACCGGTGATGGTGATGCATTTGCAATTGGTGGTAACCATACCATTCATGGTGCTAGAAGAAACATTGATATTACGATGATTGTTGTTCAAAACTTCATCTATGGTCTCACCAATGCACAAACTTCTCCAACTACACCTCAAGGTATGTGGACAGTTACTCAAAAAATTGGTAACATTGACCCTACTTTTGATGCATGTAGATTGGTTGAAGCTGCCGGTGCAACATTTGTAGCTAGAGAGTCGGTAACAGCACCTAAGAAGCTAGAAAAAATCTTTAAAGCTGCATTAGAGCATAAAGGTTTTGCTTATGTTGATGCATTGACAAACTGTCACGTTAACCTTGGTCGTAAGAACAAGATGGTCGCAGCCATGGATACACTTGATTGGATTGATAGCATTACGGTTTCTAAAAAGAAATATGATGCGATGAGTGAAGAAGAGAGATTGAACTTGTTGCCAACAGGTATATTACATCATGATGATACAAAAGATGAGTATTGTGACCTTTATCAAATGGTAATTGATGCACATCAAGGTAAACGAAGCAAAATCACTCAAGATGATTTTGAGAAAAAAATATAAGGAGACGACACAATGGCTAGAAATGTATTAAGATTTACTGGTGTTGGTGGACAAGGTGTTCTTCTTGCTGGAGAAATTTTTGCTTCTGCAAAAATTAACTTAGGTGGATTTGGTGTAAAAACTGCTACCTATACCTCACAGGTACGTGGTGGACCAACGGTTGTTGATATTCAACTTGATGATGAAGAGATTTGGTACCCACATGCAATTGATGGTGAAGTTGACTTTATGCTCTCTGTTGCAGATGCATCATACCAACTTTTCAAAAATGGTGTACGTGATGGTGGAACCATTGTAATTGAGCCAAACCTTGTATTCCCAACAGAGGAAGATAGAAAAAGATGGAACATCGTTGAGATACCTATTATTACTATCGCGAAAGAGGAAGTAAAACTGGTTCTTACACAATCGGTTGTTGCTTTGGCAATTGCCAATACGTTCTTAAAACTAATTGATGATGAAACATTAAAGAATACCATGCTTGCAGCTGTACCTGAAAGATTCCATAAACCAAACCTATTGGCTTATGAATTGGGTCAAAAATATGCTAGAGAAGCAATGGCTGCTTCAGCATCATAAATTACTTTTTACTACACCTTTTAAGGTGTAGTAGCTCTCTTTCTCTTTCGTACTAAACTCTAATTAAAATTTATATTATTCTACTTTGTAAGCTCTTAAACTCTTTACTCTCTTTTATATTTTCAAACAACGCTTCTTCAGGAATTTCATCTCTCAAGTGAGGAGATTTTTTTATGGCTGTTTTCAAATCTTCAATTGCTTCATACTCATTCTCAAGAGCAGCATTGGCACATGAGCGTTGCCAATAAGCATACCCATATTCGGGGTCAAGCTCTATGGCTTTATTGCTTAAACGTAATGCCCATTCATATTCATCTATGTCTAGAACGGCATCTGCTTTGTAAGCATAAACTTCTGCATCATTACTGTTTATTTTTAAGATTTCATCATAAAGGTCTATTCGAGACTGAGGATTTGTCTCCAAATTTGAACGCATCCATAAAGAGTGAATATACTGATTATTGTATATTTTATTTTGATTGTCCAATATTTTTTTTGATTGTAGTGTCAGTGTATCCTGAAGTGTTTGCATCTGAGCGTTATATTTTTTTGTAATCTCATCTAGTCTCTGCTCAACTATTTCTTCTGTTTTTCCTTTTACATCTCTGAGTGAATTCCATCCTGCAAAAATCAGTATGGATGTAGCAGCTGCAATAAGATAAAAGATATTACCGACTGTATCAGTAATGTATCTAGCAGCTCTATCCGTTTGCTCAACTTCAGCTCTTGAAACTCTTTTTTCAACTTCATTTCTTAGCCTCATATTTTCCATTCTTAAATCTTTAAGTTCATCCATAATGTATCTCTCAATCAATGGCTTTTCTAAAGCTTCATCAATACCTTTGACTTGTGTGCTGTCAGCATTTAGTGAGGTAGAAACAATAAAAAAAGATAAAAAAACAAAAAACTTTAACACAATATACATAGAGAACCTTTGGGAAACAAAATTTGATTCATTATAACAAAGGTCACTTATATAAAAATTAATTCCGTTGTCGTTTGCTTTCAGTTATCCTTTATAAAAAAGCTTATACTTTTTTATTGATAAGAACCCCACTCAACAAAGCAAAAAAACTTCCAAGTGTAACAATGGTGTACCCTGTAGGTAAATCTAAAAAGTAAGAAACAAAAATAGCAATAACAGCAAAAAACCAACCTGCTAACCATGCAAAAAGTAAATTATCTTTATCAAAACTTAGTGCTATAAACGGTGGAGCAATCAAAAAGACAAAAACTGTAAGCACGCCTGCTAGTGACACTGAACCGGTTACCGTAACAGCAAAAAGTACAAAAAAGAGCATGTCTTTATAGAGTCCCTCTAATTTAGGATAGACTTTCCACAAAATCAATCCAATAAGCAAGTAAAGTAAAGCACTTTTGTAAATGGTCTCCGGCATCGTAAACAGAATATCACTGGAAATTAAATTTCTAAACGCCTCCATTCCCTCTGAACTGTGCGTCAATGCGATCATCACTGCCCCTGAACCAAAAGCATAAAGCAGTCCAATAAATGCTTCTTTGTTTTTGACTCTGTTTAATGCAAAGGAGATCAATAATCCACAGAATAAGGCAAAAATTAAAGAGAGCAAATACTTATATTCATTATCAAAAAATGAAATACTAAGTGCCATCCCCAAACCGGCCCACTGACCTACTGCGAGGTCAGAAAAGATTACTCCTCTACGAACCACTTCCAATCCAAAAAGAGAATGAATCCCCACCAGCACAAATGCCAGTAGGATAGAAGGAGCCAATATCTCTATCATTTTGTTAATCCATTTATAATGCTATTATAAAAATTTTCTATGCTATCAGCACCCTGCAAGGCATCAACATCATGAGGAACATCAATAATCTTTAACTCGGTCTTAGCCGAGATTAACTTAGCAGCTTTTCTATTATGATACACATCATGCATAATCAATAGGGCAGCTTTTTCCTCTTTTATCTTAGAAATCAACTCCATAATATGCTTGGATGTCGGAGAAATTCCGGGGAGAGGTTCAATGGTATCCAACAGTTCCATCTTATACCGTTTTAAAAAATAATCAAAACTCTTATGGTATTGAATCACCTTTTTACCCTTAAAAGGTTTCATCTTTTCACCCCATGCTATAAGATTTTTATCCCATTTGGCAGTAAAAGCTTCATAGTTTTTTTGATAGGTCTCTTTGTTACTACTATCGATCTTGGACAATTTGTCGGCAATTGCTTTAGCAATAATAGGCACATTATAAGGGTCTAAAATAAAGTGTGGGTTTCCATCGGGGTGAACGTCACCATCAGCACGACTTACAGAACTGTGAACATCCAACATATTAATATGCTGTGAAAGGTCTAAAAATCCTCCTGCTCCATCAAATATTTTAGCGTTATTTGCCCGTTTAATAAGTGGTGGTAACCACCCAATTTCAAGTTGTCCACCATTTAAAATCAATAAGTCTACATTACGTAATTTTGAAATAAGTGATGGTCTTGCCATTACAAAGTGTGGATCTTCTTTAGGTTTAGCAAGCGTCTCTATCTCGACCAAATCTCCTGCGATATTTTTAGTAATATCTTCTATATATTTATAACTTACGGCTACTTCTACTTTTGAAAAAGCCATGCTTGTTAAGATGGCTACAATTAATAATATTTTCATTTTTATCCTTTAAGATTTTAACAATCGATGCGTTAAAAAACGCACCCTACTAAAACGTATGAGCCCCATGGCTACCGATAGAGAGATTTAACTGTAAAAGTATTTCATCATTTTCTACTTTATCTCCGGCTTCATTAAACTTAGAGTTGTCCTTGTTGTACTGCAATCTAAGCCGATTAAACTCTGAAAAATTGTACTCTAGCATTGCCGAATATCGATTCATGTCATCACCATATGCCCTATCAGCTCCATTTAAGACCACATCATTCTTTAAGATATCATCATAACGAACACCCATTCTCCACTCACTGTCCATTTTATAAATCAGTGAACTGTAAAGACCCGATTGCTCTTTTGTTAAAGCCATCTCTTTTGCCCACGCATCACTTGTAGCATTTGGGACATACTGTGTGCCATCCAACTCTCTTTTAATATACTCGGTTGTCCAAGTAATATCACTATACGAACTCAATGGTTTTTTGAGTGTTAAGTCAGCCCCATAAAGTGTAGAGTCCCCTGCAAAAGCATGTGGAGACGCTTCATCCGATAGGTGGTCAATACGTGCTTTTCCATCGGCATAACTCACACCTCCTAAAAAAGCAACATCACCGATATCGGTTCCTACTTTAACATAGGCTACTTTTAGATTTGGAGCATCCACTTTTTCTACTCCAACCTCTTCGGTTAATGTAATGGCTGCATCACCAAAGCTGTACTCGTTGGAACCTTTAAGCACTTCCACCCCAAAATTCAAATAAAAAGGTGTTGGGGCAACCCAATTTAGGGCTATACCTTTTTCATTAATACCGTGTTCACCTAAAAGAGCGTTATTTATTAGTGGCTGATCAGCAAAGTTCCAGACATGATGGTGCATTGCATTGAGTCGTCCAAAATTTGAGAAAAACTTCCCCACTTTTAAACCCAAACCGTATGGCAAACCTCGTGAGTTGGCATAAAGCTCTTCTATTTCAAAATTACTTTCAGTTAAATGAAAAATCCCTGTCATATCCAAATAGGGATCAACCGTTGATTGCAGTGCCAGTTCTGCATAATTAAGATTAAAGCCTTCATTTCCATTCAGACCGGCATGATCATGACCATGGCTGTCCCCTGCCCCATGAGCATGGGTCAATCCCGGCATACTTGTATGTTCAGTCTCTTCTGATCGGTTCACATAAGAGAAATCTCCAATAAGTGAGATATCGGGTATAAACGCTTTTTGAGCAAAGCTTGAGCTGGAATCTTTTTTCTTTTTCCCTTGCTCTAAACCTTCTAACTTATTTTTTAGTAAATCAATACTTTGTTGCTGTGTTTGAACCTGTTGTTGTAAATCTTCCATCGTACCACCCATTAATAATGAAGCAGTCGCCATGGACAATAGTAGTGTTTTTTGCACACTTAATCCTTTAGTAATAGTTTTATAATTTTTGTCTGTTTAGGAAAAGAGTGAAAAAGGAGGGGCGTGAGAAAAAAAACCTTTAAGATAAAAAGTCTCTATCGTTAAAGATCTAAAAAGTTCAATAACATAAGAGCATAAGCTACATGATATTTCTATATAGTTATTGGGAACATCCATATCTGAGAATGCTTTAACAATGACACATATTTGACAATCATCAGGATGATCTTGCATGTCCACGTGAATGTGTGTAGCATTTGAAAAAGAGAAGATAACATAAAAAAAGATTAATGATTTAATGATTAAATGTTTAATAATGTTTCTCCTGTAAAATACTTTCAGATTATAACCAATAAATTGTTAAAAGAGTGTTCAAACAATTATCTTCACTATTTTACTCTTGTAATACTGTATAATATAAATAATGCTATTTTCTGATAAATCAATGTTTGATTATTATGAAAATAAGGTATATTTATAAAATAATTAAAAATTTAAAATAGGTAGGAGAATCGTTGAAAAAAACAGTTGCTATTTTGTTTTTGTTTGTTTTAGTTGGTTACAGTACAGAGAATACATCACAACCAATGCAAACAGAGTGTAAACCCGAGGTTATAGTTAAAGAAATAATTATGGTTGAAGAGAAACCGGTTATTCAAGAAAAAATTGTCTATAAGAACAAGGTTGTCTATAAAGATAAAATCATTTATAGAGATAAAAAATCCAACAAATGTTCTTGTTCTAACGATAAACCAATTATTGGAAGAGTGGAATATATTCATGTAGTATCAGCTGATATCACACAAAAAGCAAAAATTGATACAGGGGCTAAAACCACCTCTATTGATGCCAAAGATATTCTACGGTTTGAGAGAGATGGTAAAGAGTGGGTTAAGTTCAAGTTTGCAAATAAAATCATTGAAAAACCTTTGGTCAAAGATATCTTTATAAAAAGACATGGTACAAAATCTCAAGAACGTCCCGTGATTCAACTGCGTTTAAAACTAGGAGACATTTCTAGAAATGTCAACGTCACACTTGCCAACCGATCAAAATATATCTACCCTATCTTGATAGGAAGAAACTTTATAAAAGATGCTTTTCTGGTCGATGTAAGTCAAACCTATACCATAGATAAAAATTTTTCTGCTAAGGAACAATAATGTCTTCACGACTACAAATTCTAGTTGTTACCATTTTCCTCTCCAGCCTTGGTATTGCTGTTGCCCTCTATAAAGGTCTTGCCTTAGGCATACCTTTTACCCCTAATGAAACCACCTCTATTTATAGGTTGGGTGCAAAAATCAGCTTTAAAGCCAAAGATGAACCGATTAAAATTTCACTTGCCATTCCAAGTAATCAAAATGGCATAAAGATTCTTTCACAAGAGACAGCTTCACAAGGTTATGGATACAATATTGCAACTACCGAACAAGGTCAACGTGCAGAGTGGACAAAAAGAGAAAGTACAGGACAGCAGAGTATCTTTTACAGTGTTGATGTCGTCATGGATAAAAACCATCATGTTAAAATACCTGATGAATTACCTTCAGATAAAACCGAAGAAAATTTGGATGAGTGGGACAGTCAAACACGTGATGCTGCTGAAGCACTTCTAGCAGAAGTACACAGCCATTCAGCCGATGACTACTCTTTTACAGCAGAACTCTTAAAACGTGTTAATGAAGAAAAAAGTTCTCAACTGCTGAGTCTATTTAAGACAAAAGATAGTTATAATTTAGAAAAAATTGTCTATAAACTGCTACGCTACAAAGGTATTCACGTGCGTATCGTTAATGCTATTACATTAGAGGGTAATCGACAAAACATGAACCTTAAACCCTATTTAGAAGTTTATGATGGAAAAAATTGGCAACTTTTCAGTCTAAAAAAAGGGAAAGTAATTAAACCTAAAAAACTCTTTATATGGCAAAGAGGTGGGGTCTCCCTTTTAGACTCCTTTGGTACTGAAAATGCAAAGGTTAAATTCTCTATCTCCCAAAGACTTGTACCTATAAAAGAGATGGTTTTAGAAGACTCATTGGCAAAAAAATCTATGATTATTGATTTGTCTCTGTTTGCCCTTCCAACCTCTGAACAAAATGCATTTAGACATATATTGCTTATTCCTATTGGGGCATTGGTGGTGGTATTTATGCGTATTATAATTGGGCTAAGAACTTCCGGAACATTTATGCCCATTCTTTTAGCTTTAGCTTTTATGGAGACCAAACTTGTTACGGGACTTATTCTTTTTGTCTCCATTGTTGGGATGGGTTTGATTATCCGTTCATACTTGTCTCATCTCAATCTACTGCTGGTGGCGAGAATATCCTCGGTGGTCATAGTGGTCATAGGGATCATGTCCATCTTTAGTATTGTAAGTTACAAACTGGGCATTAACGAGGCATTAACCATTACCTTTTTTCCTATGATTATTTTGGCATGGACCATTGAGCGAATGTCTATACTTTGGGAAGAAGAGGGAGCAAAAGAAGTTTACATGCAAGGAGGTGGTTCACTATTGGTCGCCGTCTTAGCCTATTTTGCTATGAGCAATGAGTTGGTTGGCTATCTTAGTTTTAACTTTTCAGAGCTTCTTTTGGTGGTACTTTCAATTATTATCTTAATAGGAAGATACAGTGGTTACAGACTCTTCGAGTTAATACGATTTAATCCGGTCAAAGAGTTTTAATGTTTGGATTTCAATTTATTTCACCACGACAACTGCGTGAAAAGGGCATACTTGGTATGAACCGAAGAAATATTCACTATATTGGTTGCCATAACGATAGAAAAAATTTTCCGTTGGTAGACAATAAGTTAAAAACAAAACAGATAGCCCAACAAGCCGGAATTGCTGTACCTGCAATGATTGCTACCATAAAAAATCAATCTGAAATCAAACACTTTGAAGAGATGATTAAAGGAATTAATGGCTTTGTCATCAAACCTGCACATGGCAGTGCAGGAAAAGGTATCCTTGTTATTGTTGGTCGTGAGGGTAATAATTTTATTAAACCTAATGGTGAGAAATTGACACTGAAAGATATACAAAAAGATATATCAGGTATTTTAAGTGGTCTCTATTCTTTGGGTGGTAAATATGATGTTGCCATGATTGAGAGCTTAGTAGAATTTGACCCTATTTTTGACAACTATTCTTATGAAGGTGTTCCCGATATTCGAGTGGTGGTCTATAGAGGTTTTCCTACGATGGCCATGCTACGATGCTCAACCAAAGAGAGTGATGGAAAAGCAAACTTACATCAAGGTGCTGTCGGTGTGGGCATCAACCTAGCTACAGGGAAACCCATTAATGCTGTACAACATAACCGAGCTGTAAGCATACATCCCGACACAGGATACGACTTTTCCAAACTCAAAATACCTCATTGGGAAAAACTTTTACCTTTAGCAGCTTCATGTTATGACATTACGCAACTGGGATATCTTGGTGTTGATATCGTTCTAGATAAAAACTTAGGTCCTCTCATACTTGAACTCAATGCCCGACCCGGCTTAGCGATACAAATCGCCAACAGAGAAGGTTCCGTTCCACGCTTTGAGTTAATAGACAAGCAAGCTATGAATTTAAGTGTAGAAGAGAGAGTACAGTTCTCTGTTGAAAATTTTGGTCAATAAAGATTTAATATAACTTTGATAGAACTGCTTTTAAAAGTTTTTCTGCTATAAATTGATGAAAAAAAAGGAAAAGAAATGTTTAAAACAAAAACAGCTCTACACACACTACTATTAAGTTCTTTAGTTCTTTTAGCCGATACCAATCTTCATCTTGAAGAGAATATGTACGCTCCGGCTAGAGAAATGATGCAGATGCAAGAAGCCATGGACAAAGAAATGGAACAGCTAAACCAACAAAAACAAGTTATAGAGACGCTTGATGGAAGTGAAGTAGAGTTTAGAGATGAGCCAATATCTGAGTTAAAAGAGATGAAAGAGAGCTATCTTCTCGAAAAAACCATTTCTGATGCGAATCACTCAACGGTTAATGTTTCGATAGAAGAAGAGATGATTAAAATCCTCATCACCAAAGTTAAAGTGGTAAAAATGAGTGATTTTAAACAAGAGATGAGCACAACCAATACAGAAATGCATTTTATACCTTTTGATGCCGATGCAACAAAGCTTCAGAGCAGCTATAAAGAAGGTTTACTTAAAATTACGCTCCCTAAAAAAACCAAATAGTCATGACCTCTTTCATGGATGTATTTATCCATAAAAGAGGAGTATTAAACGTTCTCTATCTTTATCTCATGAGCATGAATAGCACGTTTATCCACAGGAGGCAACTCCATATAATTAAACGAATAAGTATTCTCTAAATAGTGCCAAGGATCATTAGGTACAGGGAACACTAACCCTTCAAATTCCATTTTTTTCAGAGGAAATACTTTTTTATAATCAAACCATACAGCCACATCGGGCATTTTTCCACTGTAGACTATTTTGATATCTTCTTTCTGCCAACCTTGATGCATCACATCCCAAGACTCTACCAATTTGGCTCTGATTAAAGGGTTATCTTTCCCCTCCGGCGTATGTAGACTTACAGAGGAGACCGAACGAATCAGTTTAAAAATATCGGTATAAAACTGCTGATGAAAGGGAGTATTTTCTACCGTTAACATCGGGAAGATATCTACAAATACCCCTTGATGGTACCCTACTTCTCTATCTTTCTCATGAAACTCAACAATAGAAGCTCTGTTTGAACGCAGTTTGATATAGTCAAATTTAAAAGCAGCATCCGTCTCAACTGTTTGGAAAAAGATAGAATCAGAGAGTTCACTTTGGGCTATTTTTCTAAACTTCTCATAATCCTCCACTGGCATCGAGAGGTCAATGTCATCGTCCCAAGGAATAAACCCTTGATGCCGTACAGCACCAAGAAGGGTTCCGGAATCTAACCAATATTGTAAATTATGTTTGGTACAAATGGCATCAAATTCAACCAACATATCGAGCATAATCAGCTGTGCTTTTCGCAGTGTTTTTGGATCTATCTTTGCCATCTATTTTCGTTCTATCCCATAGTAGTCATAGAGTGCATTAATCAACACATCAGTATAAGCTCGGGTCATGTCACCCATGTGTGAAACCCTAAAGATAATGTCTCGCTCAGCTCCTCCATTTGGGCAAACCATTACCTTGTACTTCTCTTCTAAACCGTTGACAATGTCCATGGCAGATTTACCATCCGTTGGCGTCAAGGTCGTCATAGCATTGGGCATAAATTCGGTATAGGCTTTTAGAGGTAAATCTTTAATGCTCTCACGGAAATACTCGGCAATGGCTTTAGCCGATTTAATACTCTGCTCTACCCCACCACGTCGCTCTATTTGAGCCAATCTTGCTTCGAGTTGTAACATTATGGTCACAGCCGGGGTATAAGGCGTTTGCCCTCGTTCACCATTACGCAAATAATCTTTAAAATTAAAATACAAGTTCTTGACGTCTTGTACTTTCGCTAACGCCCTTGGTGCAAGAATGACCATGGTTAATCCAGGAGGCAGTGCCAAACCTTTTTGAGAACTTGCAATGATCACGTCTATGTTCTGCTCACTCATGTCTATAGGGTCGGTTACCAACATAGAAATAGCATCGACAATAAAAAACAAATCGTTTTTCTTAACATAAGCTCCCATCGCATCTAAATCATAAAGATGTCCTACAGAAGTCTCGTGAGCATTCACAATTAGTGAAGTGTAGTTCTCTTTGGGAGCTAAAGTATCTATATCCGATAAATTTGTGTTACTCACTTTAAAATCAATATGAGGTACATCCTGTATAGCACAAATATCCACAAAACGACCTCCAAAACCACCACCATGAACGACCAATGCCTTATCATCTTTGGTAAGTAAGTTCATTACTACCGACTCCATACCTGCTGTTCCTGAGGCTGTTAAAAAGATAACTTTACTTCCCTCTGGAGCATTGACCATCTTGAGTAAACCCTTTTCACAAGCATAGGTGACATCTGAAAATTCACAGTTTCTAAAATAGGGAGTCTGTTTTGCCCCTACCTCTAAAATTTCCTCGGACATCTTTACGGGTCCAGGGGTAAATATGTAGTAATCTTCGTATATCATCTATGCTTCCTCTTCTTTTTTGTTTTTATTTTTTTTACTGTCGTTGTACTCTAGTAATACTCTGTTAATACCTACCATGTCTGAAGGTGACAACATTTTAGACTTACGTTTACCACGCTGAATAAGTGAAGAAAACTCTGCTATCATGTAGCGTAATCCACACCCCTCAAACTCATATTTATAGGTATGACTTTTATGCGAATCTTCAAATCTAAACTCAAAGGTTTTGGTCAACCACCATGGAGCAGGAATATAAGCATATCCTTTTGTTCCGGAGATAACAGCATCACCTTCAGACTTCATCCCAATGGCAACATTAGAAATACCCAATGCACCATTTTTATGTTGGGTAACAATCAAGTTGTTAATGTCGTAACCCTCCTCTTCTTGGTCAAAAAAGGTAATATTTTTACTTTTTCCTAAAATCTTATTAACCAGAAGTGATGGATAAGATGACAAAATATTGGTAGCACCTTGTTGTATAAAGGTATCAGCATAATCTTTCTCTTTATAGAGAGAGGTTCGTGTTGCTCGTACTTCTTTTATGTCTCCAATAACTCCTGTTCCCAACTCTTGAAGTAGTTGATTAAAGGCTGGAAGAAAAGCTGTTTTAAGAGCAGAAAGCAAAAGCTTTTTCTCTCGTTTTGCTAAAGAGAGCAACTCTTTTAACTCTCCCTTATCTAAAGCTAAAGGGTTCTCACAAAGTACATGTTTCCCTGCTTCTAATGCTCTTTTTATCAGGGTATAGTGTTGTTCTAACGCCGTGTCTATATAGACTGCTTCTATAGAAGTGTCCAAAAACTCATCATAGTTATCGTGTCCATACTTAATGGTTTTATGCTCTTTAGTAAAGGCTTTAAGTTCTAAAAAATCATTAGCATAAATTCGGTTAACTTTTATGCTGGAGACAAATCCAGATTCATCTATAAATGCCTGTGTATCGCGACCCAATCCTACAATACCCATTTTAATAATGTCAAAATTCTCTTTACGTAACTTGGTACTGGAAATTCCCTCTGTTCGAGGTAAATACTCCACATGCGTATACTCATTAAGGTAGTCAAATGCCCCTACCCAATCATCACCAATAGCAAAAATATCGACGTCGTACTTGACCATATCTTCTGCTTTTTGATTTTTATGCTTCTCTACAATAACCATATCAACAAAATCTAATGCCTCTATGGCTTTTACCCTGTCAGCTGTACTTTGCGATACATTGAGCTTACCCCGAGAACGGTCATAATTCTCATCGGTTACCCCAACAATTAAGTAATCGCCTAAAGCTTTTGCCCTCTCTAGTAAATTCATGTGTCCAATATGCAACATGTCATATGTTCCATAGGTTATGATGGTCTTTTTATTTTGCACCAGTTACTCCCTATCTATTTTTTGGATTAATAACTATTATTACAAAAAGTGTATTGTATACTTAAGGAATTAAACTATATCGGAGCTCTTTTATCCTAATTGGTTAATATATACACATATTTTTGTATAAAAAAAATATGACAATTTGACATATTACTTTTAAAAGTTATTGTTTAATGTTAAAATACTTCTATGAAACAACTTACAGCACTTAACATACTAAAATCGGGACAAAATGTTTTTATAACAGGTTCAGCAGGTACGGGTAAAACCTATCTTTTAAATCAATTTATCCAGTACCTAAAGGAGCGACGAATTTACCCAACCGTTGTGGCACCAACAGGCATTGCAGCGTCACATTTAAAAGGGCAAACGATTCACTCATTTTTTGCGTTGGGCATACGTGACAGCGTTGTGGACAATGGTTATGTTGAATTCTTACTTCAAAAGAGTTACTTAAAGAGTCGTTTTTCTAAGTTGAAACTTCTAATCATCGATGAAGTTTCAATGGTCTCTCCAGAAATATTTTCTTCCATGGACAAAGTGTTACGGGCATTTAAGAACTCTCCCGAACCTTTTGGTGGAGTACAAGTGGTGATTTCTGGTGACTTTTTTCAGCTACCCCCTGTAAGCAAAGAGTTTAAAGAGAAACGTTTTGCATGGCAGTCACCCGTTTGGAGAGCCTTGGAATTAAAGAGTTGTTACCTCAATGAAAAATTTAGACAAGATGACAACCAATTGATTGAGATTTTAGATGAAATTCGAAGTGGAGCTGTCTCGGTTCAATCACACGAAACATTGGAGTCCTGTTTCCATAAAGAGTTGGATGCTAAGTTTACGCCTACCAAACTCTACACACACAATATTGATGTCGATAGAATCAATTTAGAAGAGCTAAATAGACTAGCGAGTAAACCCAAAACATTTACCTACACCTCAAAAGGTTCAGCCAAAAACATAGAAAAAATCTTTAAAACCTCTTTAGTCTTAGAGGAGCTAACATTAAAAAAAGATGCCGTGGTGTTGTTTATAAAGAACAACCCTGAAAAGGGTTATGTCAATGGAACGACAGGTGTGGTTGTAAGCTTTGAGGGTGACATACCTATAGTCAAGACATCAACCGGACAAAACATACGCGTCATAGCAGAAGATTGGACGGTAGAGAATGATTCAGGAGAAATAGTTGCTACAGTTTCACAACTTCCTTTACGTTTAGCATGGGCATTGACCATTCATAAGTCTCAAGGTATGACGCTTGATTCAGCCGAGATTGATTTGTCTAAAACTTTTGAAGTAGGACAAGGATACGTAGCACTGTCACGAATAAAAAATATCGAAGGATTACGCTTAATGGGCTTAAATGATATGGCATTAACTGTTGACCCTTTGACTTTGCGTATTGATGAACCCATTAAAAAAGCCTCATTAAAAGCGAGTGAAGAGATTGAGAGTTACAGTGAAGATGAACTCAAAAAACGTCATCTTAACTACATTAAAAGTCTAGGTGGACTCACCAGTTTTGTACAGATAGAAGAGGAGAGAAAACTACTCAGAAGTGGTAAAGTAGCAAAAATGAAAAATGACACCCCTACGCAATTAAAAACCAAATTTTTGATTGAGAGTTGTTCAAGCATCAAAGAGATAGCTAAAACCAGAGGTGTAACGGAAGGCACCATTATGAACCATTTAGCCTATTTGAAAAAAGAAGAGAGTTCTTTAGATTTGAGCAAGTTTAAACCCACAGGGGCAAAGAGCAAACGCATAGAGCAGATGATTTTAAAACTACAACAAGAGAAAAATGAAGAGTACTTCTCTGACGATGGGTCATTAAGGCTTAAACCCATATTTGATGCAATGGATGGTGAAGCCGGTTATGATGAGATACGGTTGGTTATGTTGTTTGTGTAGAAATATATGCGACTACTTAATTATTTTATTTATTTATCTATTTCTTTGAAATTTATTACTCGTTTTCTAGAATAATTAGATTAAAAACTCTATTAAACTAGTATAAAATAAACTAGTATAATAGTATAATATATAAAAAAGGACTCTATGATGCTAAAAAGAAGTATCGACCCTGTACTTAAAACTGCTCTAAAAATTTCCCCAATTGTTTTGCTTAAGGGTGCTAGGCAAGTAGGGAAATCAACATTGTCAATGGAATTAAATCCAAACTATATTGTTCTTGATGATGTTTCCACTCGAATTAGTGCCAAAGATGACCCCAATAGATTTGTAGAGATTCTTCAAAAACCTGTAACCATTGATGAGATTCAAAAAGTTCCTGAACTTTTAGAGTCATTAAAACTCTATATTGATAAACAGAGAAAAAATGGAGACTTTTTAATTACAGGTTCTACCAATATTTTAGATATGAAGCAAACACAAGATACTTTAGCAGGTAGGATTATTGAAATAGATTTATATCCATTGAGCATAAAAGAGAAAGTGCATAAAAATAGTGAAAATATTATAGACAAGTTGTTTAACCATGATTTTGATGTTGTAAAAGTTGAAACAAACCAAATAATAAACGATATATTAAAAGGTGGATATCCTGATGTACAAAACCTAGAGTCTCCTTTAGAAAAAAAACTTTGGTTCTCATCATATGTAAGTACTTACATCGAAAGAGATGCACGAGATTTGGGTGACTTTCGCGATATAGATAGTTTTTTTAGATTTGTAAACATTATAGCTCCAAGAAGTACAACACTCCTCAACAAGTCAAAGATTTCTAAAGCAGTTGGAATAAGAGTTGAAACGTGTGAAAATTATCTAGTTATTTTAGAGCAGACCTTTCAGTTAAATATGGTTAGACCTTTTTTTGATAATATTGGTAAACAGTTTGTTAAGTCGCCTAAAATTTTTTTAAATGATACAGGAATTATGAGTTATTTTTTAGGTATTTATACCCTAGAACAATTTGAAACCTCCACTTATAAAGGAGCATTAGTTGAAACTTTTATTTTTAATGAGCTACTTAAACATATCAGCTTTGCGATAGATGATACTAAAATTTATCACTATTTAACCAACGATAAAAAAGAAATAGACTTTATACTTCAACGAAACAACAATATTATAGCTATAGAGGTAAAATCCTCTTCAAAAGTAGGGAAAGATGATTTTCAGCATATACGAAATTATCAAAAGAAATCATCTAAAAATATCTTTGGTATTGTTTTTTATATGGGTCAAAATGTTTTACAAATAGATGAACGATGTATAGCACTACCTATTGGGTATTTTTATTAAAAGTTAGATGATTTACTTGTGGGCAAGAATGCCCACCCTACTTTTTTACAGCAAAATACGATACGTTATAAATGATAAGACCCAAGCCGTAACGGTCGTAAAGATAAACAGATAAGCCAAGTACAAGAGTATAAATAGAATTTAAGGGAGTGTAAAAAATTCTCGTATGTAAATCATACCTTTTTAAAATCAAATCTCCTCAACATCCTCTCAAAAACTAAACTACGAGTATGAGCTATAATACTCAAGTTTTCATGCATATTAACATAAAATTTCAATAAATTACTACCAAGTTTTTTCCCTCTAAAATAGGGATGAACAACAAAATCAAGAATATAAAGTCCATTAGATTTTTCAAGCTCAAATACTTTATTAACTTTTGTAGAAAAAAGAAATCCCACAATTTTGTTATCATATTGTATTCCATAATGAAAATTCTCCTTATAAGAAAAATATTCCTTCAGTCTCAAGAATAAAATTTTTTCATC
The DNA here is from genome assembly GCA_018822805.1 of bacterium. GTDB lineage: Bacteria > Campylobacterota > Campylobacteria > Campylobacterales > Sulfurovaceae > UBA1140. The sequence continues at coordinate 3,396 of JAHJJU010000055.1, read as the reverse complement.
TATATCTTCAAAGCAAGCAATAAAATCTTTTCGAGTTTCTAAACTATCTTCTAATCCCATTATCTCAAAACAACACACTTTCAAATTCCCTCTTAGGACACATTGGGTCACGAACTGTATTTTTTCCAAATACAATCTCTTTCTCTGCTATACAGCCACCATTGCAACTGTGATTTAAAAAGCTCTCACACCCTGCACATTCACTTTGGTTTATGTCTAGGTTTCGGATTTGATATAACACTTCACTGTTATCCCAAATCTTCTTTAGAGAGGTAGATTTGAGATTACCTGCAAGGTATTTATCCAATTGCATTTTTTGACAAGGAAATACATCTCCATTTTGCTGAATAGATATTTCACTGCGTCCTGCACTACAACCATAAATCATATTGTTACTTTGTGAGGGTGTGACCATTCTTACATATCGTTCGACAAGCATTTTATCTTGATACTCATCAGCTTTTTTGTTAACGATTTGATAGAGACTGATATAATCGTTGTATTTCAAAATTATATCTTTATATTTCAAACTGGCTCTTCCTAAAAGATAGAGTTCATCATGCGTCCACTTATCACACCCTATCTCATAACAGAAATCAATAAGAGATTCAAGCTTAAATAGGTTCTCTGTATGCACAACAGTTAGAGCTGTTACCCAAATATTAGGATAGTTTGATTTAAGTAGTTTTATGGCTGAGACAACTTCTAATAATTTGGCTGATTGCCCTCGAAGATAGGAGTGGTCTTCTTCTCTCATACCATCTAAACTTAGATTAACCTCAGCACAAGTCTCTCCCACCAGTTTCAGATATTCAGGTTTTAAAAGTAACTTACCGTTAGTTGCCAAGATAATATGTAGACCTTTCTCTTTTCCATGGCGTAATATTTTATCTATATCTTTTTTGGCTAAAGGTTCGCCTCCTCCCATCCAAATATTGTAAACACCCATCTCACTCAATTGGTCAATAACACTCAAACACTGCTCTGTAGTCATTTCAAATATATCTGCTTTTCCACTAGCATTGATACAGTGGTCACATTGTAGATTACAAGCATTGGTTATGTCCCATGTGATATTGATAGGTGCTGTTAACTTTTCAACTATAACATCATTGCTAATAGCATCATGTGTTCTGTCAAAATTACTAATGGCAATCAAAGCATTTAGTTCCGACTCTATAAGCTCTTTAGAAAATCCATTGGTACTAAGCACTTCATAAATTTCTTCATAAGAGATACCATCTCGTATAAGCTCAAAAAGAAAAGTAGCACTTTGGCTAATTTTTAGTTTAAATGTTTTGTATTTGCTACCCACTTGACCATAAAAAATAGCTCCCTCTTGTTCTTCTCTTAAAATATAATCTCTTTTGCCGAAAGCATTTTTTATTTTGAGAAAAGAATTTTCGAAAGTTCTACCAACTTCCTGCATAACCATCACCACATACTTTACACTGATAATCTGCTTTACTACTACCATGTTCATGTCTACCAACTTTATGTCTTGTAGATTTTCCACAACTAGAACAGTACCGTTGTTCCCATCGTGTCATTTCAGGGTCAGCTGTTACATCATAATTACTAGAGCTAGAGTCTGATGAAGTAGAAGCTGAAAAACTAGAATTATCAGAAGATGAATTCAACATTGTTGCAACACCTGCACCAATAGCTAAACTAGTAAGAGGATTTTCTTCTACAAAATCAATTAATGCTCCTTCTAAACTAGAAGTTGTTTGAATATATTTCGTTGGAATAAATTCCTTGGCAGTAACTGAATAAAATACACTTTGAAATAAATCTTCATTTGATAATTTATTTTCTTTTTTAAACTCAGCCATTGAGCCAAAAGCTTCTTTGATTATTCCATCTTTATCATTCCATTCACTATGATTTGTATAAATTTTTTTTAAATCTTTGTAACTATGAAGTGTACTAATATAGTCTCCATCTTTATATATAATATCCCCTTGGAATACTTTCCCTGCATATATATAATCTATTCGTTTATCAACAAATAATAAATCTTTCCACTCTGTTTTTTTATCAATGAGTATAATATCTCTTGTTGTTCTAAAACAACCAATTGCATTTTCATAATATTTTTTTAAAAAATAATCACTTTTAATATCATTACTATATTTATTATACATATATCTATTCATAATTATAGCTTGGTCAATTGCTGAATTTGAGTTTTTAATTTTACTCGTCAAATTGTTTATATATTTTTGTTTTTCTAAATAATCTCTCCTTTTTGTAACTTCATATGCATATTTACTTGAACCATATGCTGATAAAAAATAATTATATCCTGCAATTGTATCTCTACTTTTTGCCGTATTATAAGCCATTAAAATGGATAATTTTTCTTTTACTTGATATGCATAATCACTATCTCCATATTCTTCTAAGAAACTTTTATAAGCATAAACCGTATCTTTTTCTACAGCTTCTTCAAAATATTTTGAAGCACAACCTAAAAAAAACAAACTCATAGCTATAGGCATTGTAATTTTAAAAACTTTCATAATATCCTCCTCTATTTAGACGATTATTTCATCTTCAAAGCATTCACTGTAGAATGCTTTAAAAAAGAAATAGAATTATCTACTCCCTTTATTCCAACAATCGATACATATAGCTCGACCACCTTGTCCTCTTCCCCATTCTCCACCCCATCCACCACAGATAACACATCTTTGATTAGAAGCCATACACTCTACTTGCCATATTCTTTTCATGATTTTTTCCTTTATTTTATAAGTATAAAATTACTCAAAATTTATACCTTTATTTTGATTATAGACCATGCGTTATAGGTAATTTATTCAGGATTACTATAATTTCCCCCACAGTTTTTACATCTCCAAAAATACCTTCCTTTTTCAAAACCAAGATATTCTGTATTTTGTGAACTACAATATGGACAAGTTATACGATCCATTTTTTACCTTTCTCTTTATTTTTATTATGAAAAGTAAAAATTACTCTTCAATATTCAATCAAGCCCAAGAAGAGCCACAACCTTGCTTAGTACAATTAAGATGTTCAGCCTTACTCTTAGTAGCTTTTACAGCCCCTTTTGAAAACATCTTTGCCAATTTTTCTTTTTCTTCTTTACTCATAATTTTTCCTTTATCTTAGAGAAGCTTGATAGCTTGACATACAACTGTTTGAACAAAAGTAATACATTTTACTTAAGTTTGGTGGTCTGTGTTCTGTAAGAATTGTTTTACCACACCAATGACAATTACCCCAATTACGCATAGCCATTTTAAATCCTTTATCTTTTAATTTTTCTAAATCCACCAATAAAGCTCAGCAGAAAACCTAATAGCTATCAAAAATACTTAAAAATATTTATTGATATTCAAAGTATAAAGATATTTTTATATAAAT
>JAHJJU010000005.1 GCA_018822805.1 bacterium | reverse complement strand
ATTTATCTTTAAATAATAACAAATACTATTTTTAAATAATTATTTCTATTTATTAGACTGTTTTTCTTCATGGGGCACTTTAAAGCATATTTTACCTACAATTAGCTTCTAAATTTTGGAGACCTAATTATGTACTTAAAGAAGTTTTTTTTTAAATTGCTATTGTTATTAATCATGGTAAATCCACTCTGTTCTGATGTTTGGAATACGCCTCATCAGCCATCTAAAGTTAAAGAAAAGATACTTTTTTCTGCTTTCTCTTTCCCTCCCAAACATTTAGATCCTGTTGTCTCTTATAGCATGAATGAGTGGCAGATCATAGGTCAAGTTTATGAGCCCCCGTTGCAGTACAATTATCTGAAACGTCCCTATCAATTGGAGCCATTAACTTTAAAAAATATGCCAACCATTCGCTTTTTAGATAGTGAGGGTAATGAGGTTCCGGAAGCCTCTAAAAAGGTGGCTTTTTCAGAATATCGTTTAACCTTAAGAGAAGATGTTTTTTATCAAAATCATCCCTCTTTTGTTAAAAACAAGCAAGGAAAATTACTTTATGAAAATTTAAATGAAGTACAATTATTAACAATAGATTCATTGAATGATTTTGAAAAAAGTACAACCCGTCATTTAAAAGCATCTGATTATGAGTATGCTCTTAAACGTATGGCTGTGCGTCAGAATCATTCACCCATTTTAGACAGCATGACCGAGTATATTGTTGGGTTAGAGTCATTCTCTAAAGAGATTACAAAAGTGGCTAAAGAGAAAAGAAAAAATAAGGAAAAGCTTGATTTACGTGCGTATGACATATCGGGAGTACACGTTATTGATGACACAACGTTAACCATAAAAATAAAAGGACGTTATCCCCAATTTTCTTACTGGCTGACCATGTATTTTTTTGCACCTATTCCGTGGGAAGCTGACTTGTTTTATCAACAACGAGGGTTAATTGAAAAAAACTTGACTTTAAACTGGTTCCCCGTAGGTACAGGAGCCTATTATTTGGCTGAAAACAATCCTAATAAGCAGATGAGATTGGTGAAAAATCCCAATTACCATGATGAGTTTTATCCAACATTAACCGAAGAGGAGCGTGAAATATCGGATGTGCCTGAAGAGCTACTAAAAGATGCAGGGAAAAAGCTTCCCTTTATTGATGAGATTATTTATTCCATAGAGAAAGAGAGTATTCCTTTATGGAATAAATTTTTACAAGGCTATTATGATGCATCAGGGATTAGCTCTGAATCATTTGATCAAGTAGTACAAATCTCATCATCTGGAGAGATGGGTTTGAGTGAAGAGATGCAACAACGAGGCATAGCATTACGAGGATCCATTCAACCTTCCAGTTTTTATTTGGCATTTAATATGATAGACCCTGTAGTAGGTGGTTATAGCCAATCAGCTAAAAAATTACGCCAAGCCATCAGTATTGCTCAAAATGAAGAGGAGTCCATCTCTATTTTTATGAATGAACGAGGAATCCCGGCTCAAGGACCTATCCCTCCTGGAATTTTTGGTTATCTTGAGGGTGAAGCCGGAACCAACAGTGTTGTTTATGAATGGAAAGAGGGAAAACGGGTTCGAAAATCGTTAGAGGTTGCGAAAAAACTTTTAGCCCAAGCAGGATACCCAAATGGAATTTCTAAAAAAACAGGGAAGCCACTGGTGCTTTATTATGACGCAACTTCATCTGGTCCTGATGAACGAATGTTAATGGATTGGCGACGAAAGCAGTTTGATAAGTTGGGTATACAGCTGGTCATTCGAGCTACAGACTATAACCGTTTTCAAGACAAAGTACGAAAAGGAAAAGCACAACTCTTCTCATGGGGATGGAATGCCGATTATCCTGACCCTGAAAATTTTCTTTTTTTACTCTATGGGGGAAATGCTTCAGTAGATACCAATGGAGCAGGAATCAACTCTTCAAATTACAAAAACCCCAAATTTGACAGACTTTTTGAAGAGGTTAAAACCATGAAAAATAGCCCTTTACGTATGCAAAAAATACAAAAGATGATAAAAATAGCCCAAGAGGATGCTCCATGGGTGTGGGGTACACATCCCAAATCTTTAGCACTTTATCATTCGTGGTTTTCCAATGTTTACCCCAATGCCATGGCAAACAACACCTTAAAATATAAACGTATTGATGCTAAAGTACGAGCAGAAAAACAAGAAGCGTGGAATCAACCTGTGGTGATGCCCTTAATTCTGTTTGTCATCTTTATTCTTTTGATGAGTTATCCACTCTATAGGGCGTATCAAAATCGGCAGAGGGCTGTTATAAAAAAAGGAGGTGAATAGATGTTAGCCTACATAATCCGAAGAATTCTATACGCCATTCCTATTTTAATAGGAGTAAATCTCATAACCTTCATGCTCTTTTTCATGGTCAATACCCCTGATGACATGGCACGAGCTCAACTTGGAGCCAAACAGGTAACGCCTGAGCTTATTCAGTCATGGAAAGAGAAAAAAGGGTACGATAAACCTCTATTTTTAAATACCAAAGCAGAAGGAGTAGAAATAGTGACCGATACCCTTTTTGTTCAAGAATCCCTCAAGCTTTTTATTTTTGATTTTGGCTTTTCCGATGCCAATCGTGATATAGGGTCTGATATTCAAGAGCGTATGGGACCAAGTCTTGCTATTGCACTACCCACATTTGTGATTGCACTCGTTACCAATATCTCTTTGGCACTGCTTTTGGTTCTTTTCCGTGGTTCCGTACTGGACAGCAGTATGATGGTGGTGGCTGTTATGATTATGTCTATCTCTGGTCTTTTTTACATTATTGCAGGGCAGGTACTCTTCTCTAAAATATGGCACTGGGTTCCTATATCAGGCTATGAATCAGGGTGGGGTGGTATTAAATTTATCATCTTACCTGTGATGATAGGGGTTTTCGCAGGAATGGGTGCAGGGGTACGATGGTATCGAAGTATTTTCTTAGAGCAAATTAACCAAGACTACGTACGAACAGCACGAGCCAAAGGGTTGTCGGAACTGCGTGTACTTTTTGGGCATGTGTTGCGTAACGGTATGTTACCGATTTTAACAGGGGTGGTGGTGGTGATACCTACACTCTTTATGGGGAGTTTGATTATGGAGTCTTTTTTTGGTATTCCTGGTCTGGGTTCCTACACCATCGATGCCATTCATGCACAAGACTTTGCTATTGTAAAAGCGATGGTCTTTTTAGGTTCGGTACTCTACATTATAGGATTGATTTTGACAGATATATCGTATACGTTGTTTGACCCGAGGGTGAAGCTATCATGACATTAACCTTTCTATGGACAGACATCATGGTCTGGATTTTGGTTTTTGCTCTACTGGCTTGGGGATGGATACTTGCTCGTTCGCCACAGGTTCAAAAACAGTGGCATACAGTTTTTAAGTCATCCATTGCCATGGCTTCAGCAATTGTACTGCTTTTTTATTTGCTTTTTGCCTTATTGGATTCGGTACATTTTAAAGTAGTCAAGCAAGGAGAGATGGTGAGTCTGCTCGATATGGCATTTGAGCATCGTATCAAAGAGACAGAACGAACCTATTCTTCGCCGTTTGCTATCACAGAGTATGCCAAAGCCATTGTGGTTGATGAACATGGCGTAACAAAACAAGAATATCTACCATTAAAGCATGTGAACGATACAAGCATACTGCTAAGCTCACTTATTGCCCTAGCTACAGGAGTGATGATGAGTTTTCTCTTGATTGCCTTGCATATGTTGTGGCGTAAACGACGAGGATGGCAGAAAGTTATTCCTTGGAACAGTGCTTATGTGATGGTCACGTTAATTATTACCTCTTTTACATGGCTCTATATATTAAGTTTTGATTACCATGTATTGGGTACCGATAAGGTGGGTGGAGACGTACTTTATCAGAGTCTAAAGAGCATAAGAACAGGTGTTCTTATAGGGGTTTTGACCACCTTGGTAATGCTCCCGATGGCAATAATCTTGGGGGTTAGTGCCGGGTTGTTCCGTGGATGGATAGATGATATTATTCAATATATCTATACCACACTCAACTCCATTCCAGGGGTACTGCTCATCGCTGCTGCTGTACTTTTGATGCAAGTGGTGATGGACAATAACCCTCAATGGTTTGAAACAACTGGGGAGCGTTCCGATTTACGACTGTTGTTTCTGGTATTGATATTGGGGATTACCTCTTGGACAGGGCTGTGCAGGTTGCTTCGTGCTGAGACGTTAAAAATTTCACAAGTAGAGTTTGTGACAGCAGCAAAAGCATTCGGAGTAGGCAAATGGACGATTATAAGACGACATATTATTCCTAATCTGATGCACATTATTCTCATTTCCATTGTACTGGATTTCTCAGGGTTGGTACTGGCAGAAGCTGTACTTTCGTATGTGGGTGTTGGCGTTGACCCCACCATGCACTCTTGGGGAAACATGATTAACCAAGCACGACTGGAAATGGCACGAGAACCCATGGTCTGGTGGTCGCTGTTTTCAGCCTTTGTTTTCATGTTTGTCTTGGTTTTGGCAGCGAATTTGTTTTCAGACAGGATTCAAACGGTGTTGGATCCGAGGAATAATTCGTAGGGTGGCGTTTCTAACCCACCATTAAATAAATAGGCAGAGAATAGAGCTTTTGCCGAAAGGCTTATTTATTAAACCCTTCTAACCCCATTAAATCGTTTAACGCTTTGGTTGGTTTTTGTGGTGCATTATAAACCTAAATGATAGTTAGAAAATTCCTAAGTAAAATATTAAGTGAATAGAGAGGGTCAACCCTTAAAGGCTAAGGTTATTTAGCTATTATTTTTGGAAATAATTTTATGAAAAAATATAAGTATATTACAATTTGACATATTTTTAGATAAGTTATCGATTTTAATGATATATTTTTAACATAAATTGTTAGAATAGGATTTATCATGATTACACTAGACTTATTTCATATAAAAAATACTTTACAAAGAGAGACTTTGACTACTTCTATGAATAATTCAAATATTAGAACATTTAAAGCTATTGATTTATTTGCTGGTATTGGTGGAATTCGGCGTGGATTTAGTAATATATTTAAAAATGACATTGAGTTTGTTTTCTCATCAGAAATAGATAAAAATGCACAAAAGACTTATTATTTAAATTATAAAGAAATACCTCATGGAGATATTACAACTATTGATGAAGCTAATATTCCTAAACATGATATTATCTTAGCTGGTTTTCCTTGTCAAGCTTTTAGTGTTGCAGGACATCGAAAAGGTTTCAATGATACAAGAGGAACACTCTTCTTTGATGTAGCAAGAATTGCTAAATATCACAAACCAAAAATTATTTTTTTAGAGAATGTAAAAGGTTTTATAGGACATGATAAAGGACGAACTTTTGAAGTTGTTAAAAAAACTCTAGAAGATATGGGATATAAACTTTTTCATGAAGTGTTAAATACTAAAGATTTTAATGTTCCACAAAATCGTGAACGGATATACATAATAGCTTTTTTAGATAATATTGAAGAATTTATTTTTCCTGAAGGGATTGAACCTACAAAAAGTATTCATAACTTTTTAGATAAAGAAGTAGACAGTAAATATTATTATAATAATAAACCTTTATATGATAAGATTAAAGATGATGTGAAAAGTGAAGATACTATGTATCAATGGCGTAGATACTATGTGCGTGAAAATAAAAATAATGTTTGTCCTACCTTAACAGCTAATATGGGTACTGGTGGTCATAATGTCCCTATTATTAAAGATGCAAAAGGTATTAGAAAGTTAACTCCTTACGAATGTGTCAAGTTTCAAGGTTTTGATAAAACTTTTAAATTTCCAAAGGATTTAGCTCAATCTCATCAATATAAACAAGCAGGTAATTCAGTTACCGTTACAGTAATAGAAGAGATAGCAAAAAGAATAAAAGATGTTTTATAAAAACGAGTCCTTTGAGTTTCAACAGAAATATATTGATTCTTTATGTATTGTAGGAAGTCTTTCTAATTTATTTTCCGATTCAAAAGTCCCTTATCTATATTATCGAATAGCAGAAAAGATTTTTTGTAGTTCTTTTAATGCTAATGATTTATCTAGAGGTGATATTGCCCTTGATGCCTCTAAGTCTAAATTCAAAGATGGAAGTGATTTATCTGATACTGTTTATTTACCACTCTATGGGAAAGATAAAAAAGTTTCCGAAAAAAGTAGTTTAAATCAATGGAATGCTTCAGGTAGAGAACGGCATCCTAATGAAATCTATATACCTATTCCAGCAAAAGTACATAGATATTCTCCTAATTTTTTTCCACAAAGAGATAAACCTTTTAATTTACATCTTCCTAATGGTGGGGTTCTGAATGTTAAAGTATGCCAAGATAACAGTAAGGCATTGATGTCTAATCCTAATAAAGCATTAGGTAAATGGTTATTAAGAGATGTTTTGGGATTAAAAGAAGGTGAGTTATTAACATATGAAAAATTACAGATTATAGGTATTGATTCAATACGCTTGGACAAAATTGATAATGAAAACTTTAAAATAAATTTTGTTTCTTCTGGAAGTTTTGAAGAGTATTTAACTTTATATGAGGATTAATATCTACTTTTGTAAATATATAACATCTACTGCGTTAGATTTTTTTGACTTAGCTAAGGATAGGAATTCAAAAATCTTCCTTGTACCTGCACCTTTTTCTTATCGTTAAATTTTGGTGTATTTAGTTTGAGTGGTACTAACTTAAGTAAAATCACTTTTTCTAAGGGGAACTATTTTATTACTGCCTAATGGCGAATGTAAGGATAATTAATTGAGCATACTAACCATAAAAAACCTAAGCCTAAAAGTTGGAAAAGAGTTACTACTAAAATCGATAAGCTTCGAGATTCAAAAAGGTGAAATTTTCGCTTTAGTAGGTGAGTCAGGCAGTGGGAAGTCTCTTACTTCTTTAGCCATTATACGACTGCTTCCCGATGCATTGTCGGTGAGTTCGGGAGATATAGAGTTAAACGGTAATTCGCTTTTTAGTATCTCTGAGTTTGAAATGCAGAAGGTACGTGGTCGTAAAATAGCGATGATATTTCAAGAGCCGATGACGGCACTTAATCCTGTTATGACCATTGGTGAGCAGGTGGCAGAGGTAATTAAACTGCATTGGGGGCTTAAATATGAAGCGATAAAAGAACGGGTGATTTCACTTTTTAAAGAGGTGGCTTTAAAAGAACCTGAGCAACGATACAGTTGGTATCCACATCAACTCTCGGGTGGACAGAAACAGCGTGTGATGATAGCGATGGCTTTAGCCTGTGAACCTGAACTGCTGATTGCTGATGAACCGACAACGGCTTTGGATGTGACCATACAAGCTCAAGTGTTGGACTTGTTAAAAAAGATTCAAAAAGAAAGAAGCCTTTCGATTCTATTTATTACGCATGACATGGGTGTGGTGGCTCAGATGGCAGATACCATTGCCGTGATGCGTTATGGAGAGATTTTGGAGCAAGATAAAAAAGAGGATTTTTTTAGGAATCCTACCCATCCTTATACTAAAAAATTGCTGGAAGATGCAATGGCATTGAAGTCTCAGCGTGATGAAGAAGAGAGTTTTCATGAGCTTTTGAAAGTGGACGATTTAAAAGTTCATTTTCCCATTAGAAAAGGTCTTTTTCAACGAACCGTTGGTTATGTAAAAGCTGTGGATGGAGTATCGTTTAGCATCTCTAAAGGAAAAACCTTGGCGTTGGTGGGGGAGTCGGGGTCCGGTAAAAGTACCATTGGTCAAGCCATTTTGAGATTGGTTGACATTACTCAGGGAACGGTTGCGTTTGATGGTGAAAAGATTAGCTTGATTCGTCAAAAAGAGCTGATGCCGTATCGTCAAAAGATACAGGTGATTTTTCAAGACCCTTATGCTTCATTGAATCCTCGTATGACGGTTGGAGAGATTATTCGAGAGGGAATGACGAGTTTAAGAGTGGGTTCTACCATTAAAGAAGATCAAGATATTAAGATAAAAGAGCTATTGGAAAAAGTAGGTTTAGAATCTGAACACATCTACCGATACCCTCATGAGTTCTCCGGTGGACAGCGACAACGTATTGGAATTGCTCGAGCATTGGCTGTAGAACCTGAATTAATTATTTGTGATGAACCGACTTCGGCTTTGGATGTTTCGGTGCGTTCACAAGTATTGAAACTGCTTAAGACTTTACAAGAAGAGCAGGGGATCTCTTATCTTTTTATTACGCATGATCTGTCTATTATTCCTATGGTAGCTGATGAGGTGGCTGTGATGAAAGAGGGGAAGATAGTAGAGCAAGGGTTGGTTCGTGATGTAATGGGGAATCCACAACATACGTATACAAAGAGGTTACTTCAAGCAGCACCAAAATTACCAACGGTGTAGGTTCGATTTTATCGAACGTTGACTGATGTGTTTATATTTTTTGTTCGATAAAATCGAACCTACAAGGAAAAAAATGAAAGCAACAATACTATTTGATTTAGACGGCACACTTATTGATTCAACGGAAGCGATACTAGAAGGTTTTAAAGTTGCTTTTGAAACGTTTGAAGGCATTGTTCCTTCGAATGAAGCGATAAAAAATGAGATAGGACATACCTTAGAAAACATGTTTAGAACATTAGGTGTAGAAGAAGAGAAAGTAGAGGAACATGTACATGCGTATAAGATGCATTATCGTACCATTCACTGTGAAAAAACCATTTTAATAGAGGGAGCTAGAGAAGCAGTTGAAGAGGCAAGTAGATTCGCAACATTAGGTGTGGTAACTACTAAAACAGGACAATACTCAACAGAGCTTTTAGAACATATGAATTTAATGCATCATTTTGCTGTATTGATAGGAAGAGAGCATGTTGAAAATCCAAAACCTCATAAAGAACCAATTTTGAAAGCTTTAACAAAGTTAGAACATGATAAAAGTAGAACATGGATGATTGGTGACACGTGTATGGACATTGACTCTGCTAAAAATGCCAAGATACATGCTATAGCTGTTACTTCTGGCTACTCTACTCATTCAATGTTAGAAAAATGTGCATCAACTCTCTGTAAAAATATTGTTGAAGCCATAGATTATATTAAAAAAAGTGATGAAAGTTATAAATAGTGGATAGAATGTATACATTCACTCAATATTATAATTTTTTTTAGTAAGTATGAAGACCTTTTAAGAGAGGTGAGATTACAATACTTCATAATAGATAAAAAGATAGGAGAAGTCATGACAGAAATAAGATGGCACAGCCGTGCTGGACAAGGTGCAGTATCGGGTGCTAAAGGTTTAGGTGACGTTGTAGCAACTACAGGAAAAGAAGTACAGGCATTTGCACTTTATGGTTCTGCAAAAAGAGGGGCTGCTCTTAGAGCATATAACAGAATTTCTGATGAACAAATTTTTAATCACGCAAAATTTATGAATCCTGATTATGTTTTGGTTATTGACCCTGCATTGGCATTTACAGATAATATTGAAGTAAATGAAAAAGAGTCAACTAAGTATATTATTACGACACACCTCTCTAAAGAAGAGCTTATTACCGGAATCCCTGCATTGGCCGGGAAAGAAGATAGAGTGTTCACCGTTGACTGTGTTCAAATCTCTTTAGATACTATTGGTAGATCTATTCCAAACTCACCAATGCTTGGTGCTTTTGTTAAGGTTTCAGGTATGTTTGAATTGGATTATTTTTTAGAAAATATGGCTAGAGTATTGGCTAAATTCCCTCAAAAAATTATTGATGGAAACATGGCTGCAATTACCAGAGCCTATAACGAAGTTAAGTAGAGAGGAGCGACAATGCAAGATTTAAAATTATTAGCTAATGACAATAGAGGTAGAAGCCAACTTGAAGCCGGTTTTGATTTACTTGGATGGGATGAAGTGACACAAGGTTCTGTTCTTCCTTCATTTGATGGTGATGCAACAGGTATTGCCAACATGAAAGCTGAAGAGAGAACATATTCAGGATACAACTCGTACACAGCTACTGTTGCTTCATGGAGAGTAATTAAACCTGTATTTAACAGAGACATCTGTATTGATTGTCAAAACTGTTGGGTATGGTGTCCGGATTCATCTATCTTATCAAGAGATAAACAGATGTTAGGAATTGATTATGATCATTGTAAAGGATGTGAAGTTTGTGTAGAAGTTTGCCCTACCAATCCAAAATCACTTCTTATGTTTAATGAACATGCTGACTTAGAAGAGTCTTTAGCTTCATGGCCTGAGAAAAAGAAAAAAGAGAAAAAAAGTGAGGAAGCATAATGGCTGTAAAATTTGATTTAAATGAAAGAGAAGTTTGGGACGGTAACTATGCTGCTTCTCAAGCTTTAAGACAAGCTGATGTAGATGTTGTTGTAGCTTATCCTATTACGCCATCAACTCCAATTGTTGAGAACTATGGTTCATATGTAGGAAATGGTTATATTGACGGAGAGTTCGTTATGGTTGAGTCTGAACATGCTGCTATGTCAGGATGTATCGGTGCTTCAGCTTCCGGTGGACGTGTTTCAACAGCAACATCTTCACAAGGTTTTGCACTCATGGCAGAGGTGCTTTACCAAGCATCCGGTATGAGACTTCCAATTGTATTAAACGTTGTAAACAGAGCATTGGCTTCTCCACTGAACGTACGTGGTGACCATGCTGATATGTACCTTGGACGTGATTCAGGTTGGATTCAATTTGGTGCATTTAATGCACAAGAGGCGTATGACCTTGCATTGTGTGCATTTAGAGTCGCTGAAAATCATTCAGTAAGACTTCCTGTTATGGTTCATCAAGATGGATTTATTACTTCCCATACAGCACAAAATGTTTATCCATTAACCGATGAAGCTGCAAAGAAATTTGTAGGGGAGATTGTACCTGTAGATGATATGCTTGACTTCTCTAGACCGGTTACTTATGGTGCACAAACAGAGGAAGATTGGCACTTTGAACATAAAGCAAAACAGCATAAAGCGATTATGGATTCACGTTCGGTAATTGATGACGTATTTACTGAGTTTAAAGAGCTTACAGGTAGAGAATATAAGAGAGTTGAGTCTTATGATATGGAAGATGCTGATGTTGTTATTATTGGTCTTGGAACAACGGTTGAGACGGCAAGAGTAGCAGCTAGAGAACTTAGAGCTGAAACAGGAATTAAAGCAGGTGTTGTGGCGATTAGATGTTTCAGACCGTTCCCTTACGATGAAGTTAGAGAAGCGTTGAAAAATGCTAAATCTATTGCTGTAACGGATCGTTCATCTCCAGGTGGTGCAATGGGTGCATTCTACAATGAAGTATCGGCAGCCATGTACACGTCTAAAAATAGACCATTGGTGACAGGTTTTGTTTATGGTCTTGGTGGTCGTGACTTCTCAATTGAAGAGGCAAAAAGAATATTTACAGAGCAACAAGCACACGCTGACGCTGGATACATTACAACAGACATCCAACAGTTTTCAGGACTTAGAGGTCCAAAACTTGGATTTTTTCAAACAGATAGGAGCTAAAATATGGCAATTACATCAATAAAGAACTTAAAAGAGTTCTCGACAAATAATGACAGATTTGAGGGTGCACATACCCTCTGTCCCGGTTGTGCTCACTCTATGATTGTTAGAGAGTTAATGAACTGTACAGATGACAACCTTGTTGTTGCTGCAAACACAGGTTGTTTGGAAGTATCAACAGCTGTTTATCCATTTACATCATGGGATACATCTTGGATTCATATTGGTTTTGAAAATGCTGCTACTGCTGTTACAGGTGCAGAAGTAATGCATAAAGTAAGAAAGAAAAAAGGTAGACTTAAAGACAACGATGCACCAGTTAAATTTGTGGCATTTGGTGGTGATGGTTCTACTTTTGATATTGGTTTCCAGTGGTTATCAGGGGCAATGGAAAGAGGTCATGACTTTACGTATATTTGTCTAGATAACGAAAATTATGCAAATACAGGTGGACAAAGATCTTCTGCTACACCGGTTGGTGCAACAACTTCAACATCCGTTGCTGGTACACACTCTTACGGTAAAAAAGAGAAGAAAAAAGACATTGTTTCTATTATGGCTGCTCATGGTGCTCCGTATGTTGCACAGTTGGCTCCAAACAAATGGAAAATCATGGCAAAAGGTTTTCAAAAAGCTTTAGAGACTGAAGGACCATGTTTCATTAACACGGTTTCTCCATGTTGTACAGAGTGGAAATTTGATCCAAAAGATACCATTGGTATTACGGATCTTTCAACAGATTCACTCATGTTCCCAATCTATGAGATTATTGATGGACATGAGCTTAACATTCTTTACAGACCAAAAAATGTTATCTCAGTAGAAGAGTATATGGCATCTCAAGGGCGTTATAAACACCTCTTTAAACCTCAGTATAGACACATCATTGAACAAGTTCAAAAAGATGTTGATGCGAAGTGGGATCTTCTTCAAAGAAGAGAAGAAGCAAGAATCTAAGAGACTGGCTTTAATCCCTATTTTCTGAACGGAGTAAACTCCGTTCAGTCTTGCTCTCTCCTCCTTTTTTCATAAACTTCAATCAAACAAATCCTCAATACGCTTCTTGCTGTTACTTTCTATTGGTTATTTACAAAAATACTATTATATGGTATGATTAGAGTAATAAATAACATTGAGTTTTAATAAAGGTTAACATATGAGTAGATTGGTTAAGCCTATAGAGTATGCAAAATCAGAAGGAATATCACGGCAGGCTGTTTATGCAAAAATAAAAAAAGGTCTTTTGCCATCAAAAACAATTGATGGTAAAATTTACATTATATTAGAAAAAGAGTTAAATTCAAGATTAGAGACGAAAGAGCCAGAGGTGATAGAGAGCGTACAAAGGGCTCCTCATTTGATCGATGTACAAGAGCTTCTAAATTCCAAAGAACAGACCATCTCTGTTTTAAAAGAGAGCATATCAGATCTAAAACAGACCAATACTGAAATCAATACAACATTACGTGGAGAGATCGAACTGCTTAAACAAGTTTTTACTGAGATGCGTAATCTTTATGTGAAACAGGTAGATTACATGAGTACTGAAAAAAGACTTGAATTAGAAAATAAATATCATCTTAATCGTATAAAAGAAGAAGTTATCGCTGTAGAGAAAATTCCCAATGATGAAGAGGAGTGTTGGATTACACTTGATGAATTTTTTGAACATTCAAATATTTTTAAAGAAAAGCAAAAAATTAAAGTAGTCAAGCGATTAAAAAAAGCACATATGAATGCAGATAGAAGAATAAAAGTAGAAAATGATGAGATCTATTTGAGCTGCTATCATTATTATGAAGATATACTTAATAAATTACAATAAAAATTAACATTAAATTAAAATAAATTATTGTATACTCTCTTTATGAGACTTATAGCCAGATTTGCCCAAGAACAGGAAGAATGTTTTGAAATTATTACTGTTTATGATCTTCGAGTGGTCAAAGAGAGAATTAATAAAATAACTCCTGCTTTGGTATCCATCGCTCATGAGTATCCTACAGCTCTGTGGTTTGAACGTAAGATTACGGATGATTTTGGTATTGAGATATTGTACAGTAATGACAAACGTCCACTTCTCAAACATGAACACTTTCCTAAAAATCTCTACCCCATGCGAAAAAGCTACAGAAAAGTATCAATAGAATCTGTAGTAGAAGACAGTAAACCTGTGAATGAGAATCATGGAGTTATTTTAGGTCCCACACACCCTTACCATTTAGACTCCTCTCAATTTCAACTTTTTGATCGTAATTATGAAATCTTGCACTTTGAAACAATGCCTTTTTATAAATACAGAGGGATTGAAAAGATGTTAGAAGGGCTTACTCTGGATGATGCTAAACCCATCGTTGAGCGAATTTCCGGAAACATGAGTATCGCTTATCAGACAGCTTATTTAAATATACAACTACAAGCAGCCAAAAAAGAACTTCCTAAAATTGTAAAACAGCGACATATATTTTTATTGGAGTTGGAGAGAATTATTAATCATCTTTATGATTTAGCTGTGATGTCACAATTTGCTGATTTTTCAGAAGGTTCATATTTTTTTATGAAATTGGTAGAGCAAGGTAGAGCAGTGATGAGAGATTTAACCGGACATCGTTTTGGTTTTGATGCCGTAAATCCAAATACCAATTTTATAGAGACAGATGCTTGTTATGATTTTTTATTTTATCTAGAAAAAGAACTTGCTTGGTTTGAAACATGGATAAAGGCTATTCCTTCATTTTGGAATAGCTTAATAGAAGTAGGTCAACTTAGCAAGGAGGATACCCTCTCTTATGGTCTTGTTGGTATTATGGCACGCAGTGTAGATATTGGATTAGACCGACGAATGCAAAATAAGCTTTATACCCAAAGTGATTTTTATATCTCTAGCGAAGATACAGGAGATAGTGCTGCACGTTTTAAAATTAGACTGACTGAAATTTACAGTTCTATTCGTATTATGAGAAAGTTGTTCCCAAACCATAATTTACCTTTTTTCTTAGGTACGGTTATGAATGGTGAATATTACTCATATGTTGAGAGTAGTGCTGGTGAATTGATGATGTATGTTGCATTAAAAGAGGGAAAGATAGACCGTTTTTTTGTTCGAGATCCAAGTTTTTTAAATGCCCAAGTGCTTTCTGAATGTCTTAAAGGTAATGAAGTTTCTAGTTTAGGTCTGATTATAAAGAGTGTTCCTTTAAGCTTTTCAGCAAATGATTTATAGAGAGAAAAGAGATGTTAAAATTATTAAAAAATGAGAAAAATCGCCAACGTGCCCTGAGCAAACCTCTGATTGATGATGTATTATTAACGTTACAACAAAGATTGAAAGAAGCAATAAAAGCAAAATTCTCTTCTAAACTTAAACTTTACATTATTGATACAGGGTCATGTACAGCTTGTGAACTTGAGTTACAGGGTCTTTTTAATCCTTTGTATAATGTTTCTAAATTGGGTGTGGAAGTTGTTTATGATGTTCGAGAGGCAGACATCATGTTAATGACAGGATTGTTAACGGAAAATATGTATCATCATTGTATGCAGAAGTATAAAGTATTAAAAGAGCCTAAACGGGTTATTGCTATTGGAGATTGTCCTCTTTTTCATGCACCCTTTAAAAATACGTTTGCACTGAAAGGTGAAAGTAGTATTCATTGTTCTACGGCGTATCATATTGCAGGTTGTCCACCTGAACCCAAAAAGCTTCTGCAAGGATTATTAGCGTACATAGAGACACTTGAGATCTAATTAGATTGAGTGTTTTCCAATTCAACTTGGATGTAGTTGAACCATTTGATGTAGTCTTGTGGATCTTTATGGTAGCCAACCATTGAGGTGAAAATTTCTTCATTTTTATCGGTAAAATAGACAGCCGGAACACCTTTTACACGATATTTTGAGGGATAAGTACTTTTATCTCTGTCTAAAAATAAAACCACGTATTCTTTAGCTAAACGAGATACAATTTTTGGATCTTTTAACGTTGTTTGTTTAAGTTTTGTACACCAGCGACAATACTCTGTAGCAAAGAGAATAAAAACAGCTTTGTTTTCTGCTTTGGCTGTTTTAAATGCTTCTGCATAGTTGCTGTATATTACACCGTTACTATTATTGACCAGGTTGGTAGATTTGTTTATTGAAGGGTGATTGTTTGTTTTGCTTAAAGTTGTCTCTTCTGTCGGTTCATTATCACTACATGAGAGAAAACCAAGTGATAGTAAAAGCATTAAAAATTTTCTCACCAAATATCCTTCAATTATTTTTGTGTTATTATACATAAAGTTTGTTTATAAGCATCGTTAAATGAACGGAGTTTAATCGTTTAACAGAGTAGTGAGGTATTTTGCTATTTTTTCTCTTTAATGTTTGTTATTGTTTTATTATATTACTTATAATATAATATACTTTAAGGATTACTACATGAATTATTTTAAATTTTTATTGACACTTTTTTTTATGATGTTCCCTACAGGCAGTCAGCTATTTGCGATAATGTATGAAGATGCTGAAGATAAAAAAAATGACAGATGGCAACTTTTAGATGCTTCATCTCATGGAACGGTTGAGAATGTTTACGATAAGAATACAAAGAGTCGAGTCATTCAGTTAAAGGGTGAAGGCACAAAAAGTGCTTATAAATTAATGATTGGCAAAGATCTGACCGAGGATAAGAAGATCCTCTCTTGGCAGATGAAGTACAGTGAAGATTTTGTTATTATTGTGGGTATGGATACCAAGGGTGGAAAACGATATTTAATTTATACGCCAAGTGGTGAAGATGGTTATATGCAGTATGGATTGGGTGAAAAGTCACGTAGTGGAGTTTGGCAAAGATTTAATAGAAATTTACAAGAAGATTTAGATCAATTTGAAGAGTTAAATGATATTAAACGGGTACACAGTTTTGTTATTCGAGGTAGTGGTAGCATTGACAACATAGAGATGTTGAAGAAATTTAAACTGAAGAGTTCTACGCAAAGTACTAAGAAAAAGTTAAATGTGTCCCCCAAAAGCAATAACATGCCAAGCATATATATTTTTGGTGAGAATCCCATGCATTTACGAATAGGGGAAGCCTTTGTTGATTCCGGAGCAAGAGCTTATGACAAAGAAGATGGTGAATTGCTACTCATTAGTAGTGAAGAGATTGATATTAATAAAGAAGGAGAATACAGTGTGATGTACATTGCTACAGACAGCATGGGAAATACAGCTGTAGATACCCGATATGTTAAAGTAGGTGAATCGTCATATAGTGAAGCGTATAGTGGTGGCAAAGTAGAGGTAGAAGAGGAGCAAATGGTGGCGGCCGAAGAAGAACATTATGAGGATGAATTAAAACTAGAAGAGAGAGAACTTGAAATATTAGAATGGGAAAAAGAGCTGGAGGTACGAGAAAAAAAGATTATTAAAAGAGAGTATCGTATGCAAAACTTTTCTCAGTTTCAGACGGGACAACTGCAAAAACCTTAATTGTTATTGAATGGTTAAAGGAGTTTAAAGAGTTTTTTTGCTAAAATTCGCCAAATTATAGACTCTAAGAAATAGAGCTAACATCTAAACAGTCACTTAACAAAGGAAAATTACCCATGGCACATCACAAGTCAACGATTAAACGTATTAGACAAACTGCTACAAGAACAGAGAGAAACAGATACTACAGAACACGATTTAAAAATATTGTTAAAGCCGTAGTTACAGCAGCAGAAGCTAATGATAAAACAGCAGCTACGGAAGCATTTAAAGTAGCTAATAAACAAATTCACAAATTGGTAAGCAAAGGATTTATTAAAAAATCTACAGCTGCTAGAAAAGTAAGTAGACTTAACCTACTTGTTAACAAAATTGCAGCATAAGCAACTTTCTTTTCCTAATATCAATCCCTTTTGGGATTTGATATTCTACCACGATTAAAAAATTATAAAATCCACTACTAGGTTCCTCCTATGTTTAAAGAAAAACTCCAACCATTTATTGACAGATATGAAGAGATAAATACCCTTTTAAGTGCACCGGATATTGCATCGGATATTAAAAGAATGACCAATTTAGGACGTGAACAATCTAAACTTAGTCAACTGGTCGAAAAAGCCAACTTATATATCGAAACAGCGAATGCTATCGAAGAGAATAAAGAACTTTTAGGTGATGCTGAACTGGGTGACCTTGCAAAAGAGGAACTTTCAGAGTTAGAGCCAATGCTTCCTAAACTTGAAGAAGAAATTAAGATCTTAATGATTCCAAGTGATCCAAACGATGATAAAAATATTCTTTTAGAACTCCGTGCCGGTGCCGGTGGAGATGAAGCAGCACTGTTCGTGGCAGATGTATTTAAAATGTACCTACGTCATGCAGAGATTGTAGGATGGAAAGTAGAGATTGTCAGTTCCTCAGATGGTACAGCCGGTGGATACAAAGAGATGATTGCTCAAATTAGTGGAGAGGGTGTTTACTCTCAGCTTAAATTTGAAGCAGGAACACACCGTGTACAAAGGGTTCCTGACACAGAAACTCAAGGGCGTGTACATACCTCGGCAATTACTGTGGCTGTTATTCCGGAGGTGGATGATGTTGAGGTAGATTTAAAACCAAACGATATTAAAATGGATGTCTACCGTTCAAGTGGTTGTGGTGGGCAGTCGGTTAACACCACCGATTCAGCTGTACGTTTAACACACATACCGACAGGAATTGTAGCAGCGATTCAAGATGAAAAGTCTCAACATAAAAACAGAGAAAAAGCAATGAAGGTTCTTAAAGCAAGGGTCTATGAAGCAGAGCTTCAAAAACAATTGGCTGAAACATCAAGTCAAAGAAAACTGCAAGTAGGTTCAGGTGGTCGTTCGGAGAAAATACGTACCTACAACTATCCTCAAAATCGTTTGACCGACCACAGAATTGATTTGACGCTCTATTCGTTAGACCGAATTATGAACGATGGAAACCTTAAGCTGGTACTTGATCCACTCAATGCTCACGCTCAAGCAGAAGCGATTCAAGAAGCAGGGTTGTAGTTTATTGAGATTCTTTAATTCCTTTAACTTTTTAAAGCTTTGGTATAAAAAATAAAGATTTTACTTTAAAGTAAATGAAGTATAATAAGTCAATTTAAGATGATAGGAAGAGCAATAAAATGAAAAGATCAGGATTTATATCAACCATGGCAATTGTACTATTTGCAGGGTGTGCAACTACAACGACATTACCTACAAATTTGGGCTTAGAAGCGTCACAATCAAACGTAAAAACATTAAGTTTTGCAACGGATAAATCAAAATTTATGACAAAATTAGGTAGTAATATAAGCATACAAAATCGTAATGCCTATATGGATGAGTTTATTTTTCAATCCGATATTCAGTGTCAACGCTATTTAAATAATCCTTTGACAAAAGGAGAAAAGAGTTCCACAGAAAGTAATTTGTATATGAATTTATTTGACACGGTTAGTGCCATGTTTGGAATGAAATACATTACCGATTCGGCTAAATCGGCATTGATGGACGATAAAAGTACCAATGCAGAAAATCAACAAGCATATGAGAATGCTCTTTCACCGGAGATTCGACGAGGTGTTGAAATTGCCCGTGTGAGATATGCCAAAGAGATGATGGCTAAAAAATCTTTACCGATTGACCGGTATGGATCGGTACAGTTAGAAGAGGATATGAACACGTACGATAAGCAGTGTAATGATGAGTACGGTTTAATTGAAATCAATCGAGCCCTAAAAGATATGCAGAATCAGATGAGAACAGGTACAGTTCCGACACAGCAACTGATGATTGACCCACAAGCCATTAAAGATAAAGTTACAGCAGTAACCAATGAGGTAAAAGAGAAAGAGGCGAATATGCCGGTAGGTGATAATAATATAAGTCAATAACATTTTCTTTATCCTTGTGTAGAGTTAAACTCTACACGCACTACTTTGCCAATTCCACTTTTGTAATTAAAAGTTTTCCATTGATCTCTTTCACGGTTAAGAGGTGTTGGCTTTTTCCGTTTAACTCATTTTCTCCATTATTGAGCAGATAATCAAAGATAATTTTTACACGTACCTCTTTCTCTTCTTCATTGGAACCAACTATCTCAATTTTGATATTTTTATAGAGTCGTTTGGACCAATTTTTAAAATACGCTTCTTTATCCTTTAGAACCATCTCTTTTGTGGCATTTTTACTCCGATAGTAGGTAGGTATAGGGTAGTTGAAAAAGTGTACAAAATCTTCGGGATGCTGACTGCTCATCTCTTTGGTGTAGAGCGAACGCACCAATGATGCTGCTTGAGAGTTGAGCATCTGTTGGGTTATTTTAGGAATGGCTGATTTTGGCTTTGTGTTTGGTATTGGTTGTACGACTATACTTTCGGTCTCTTTGGCATAGTCGTTGATACGTGTATCGTACATCGCTTCACTAATGACTGCCGGGAGTAGACACTCTCCTACGGTTGTGACCATTAAAGGGGTATAGATAACTCCTCTGTTTTGAAGAGAGATATGCTTTTTAAGTTTTTTGTCGTACTTCTCTTTTTTCTTCAGATTGATGAAATTTAGGACTCTATCATCGAGAATTTCTCGATATTCTTGCTGTATGTTTTCATTTTTAAATTTCGATTGTTGGTCGTGAATGTTGCTGTTGACTATTGAAAGACAAGCCGGAACTCTTTGGCTCACCACTACTTGGTTGATCTCTCCATAGTTGGCGAGGGTGACTTTAGAGTAGATGGTATTCCCTTGTCGCAGATTATCGAGTTGTACCTTCTCTCCATTGGTATCGATAAACTCACGCATGATACTGAGCTCTTTGGTTTTAGAGAGTTCGTTTTTTAGAGCTCGTGGCAGATGTTTAACCAACTCAATGTTGTAGCTCATGGCAGCCAAGAGAGGTGTGAGACGAATCTTTTGACTGCTGAGTTTATCTAAAGTAATGGTCTGAGGTTTGGTATGGTTCTCTTTTTGTTCATTCACCTCGACATCAACATCGAGTTTCGAGTTTTGAGGTTTACCGAGATAAAGGCTGATGGCTTTAAGTGCTACAGCTTTACTTTGGGTAGAGTAGAGGTTACTAAACTCTTTTTGAATACTCACCAAATCTTTGGCTTCTTTGTTAAAATAAGCCGTTTTAATGATAAAGTGTAAGAACATGTCACGCACATTGGATTCAAAATTACCTGTAGTGTTTCCATATGCTTTATGTGTATATTGAGCTAAGTCATTGCTGTTTTCGTTATAGAGTCTGTTTGCCTCGTCTACTTTTCCTTGCATTTTTAAAATGGCAGCCATATAGAGTTTACTTAAAAAGTGTTTTTTATAAATCCCTTGTTCATAAAGCATGTTGGCTGTACTCTCCTCTAAGGTTTTATGCTCTGCTAAAATAAAGGCAGCGTAGAGACGGTGGAAATTACTGTAGGTGCCTTCGTAACTTCCATTAGCTGAAGCAATGGCATTGAGCATGGTGGTTATTTTTTTTACAAAGCTTGTTGCCATATCTGTACCATCACGTTGCAGTTCTAGTAGGGTTTGTGCAGCATAGAGTGAAGCGTAGGCATTCACATGATTCCCTTCTGCCCAGTAGTAAAACTCACCGTAATAGTTTTGCATGTTCTGAAGTTTTTTAACCCCTTGACGAATAAAGTTTTCACTCTCACCTACCAATACATCTTTTTCTAAAAAGGCTTTAGCATAATGCATGGCCAAGAGTTGAGAAGAGGTCTGTTCAGCACAACCATAAGGGTATTGAACCAAGTATTTTAAATCATCTCTCAAGGCACCCACAAGGTTATTTGAAAGTGTTATAAAAACTTTTGCATCATTGTACGCTTTGGGTGCTGTAAAGGTTTGAGTTGTGTTGGAGATGCCTTTAAATGTTTTGGTTGAAATGGCATGAGGATTGTAAATAGGAAGCTCAAGAGTGTTGCTTACTTTTTCATTTTCTCCTTTTTTGTTTTTAAAGTAAGCATAGAGTGTAATGAGCCCTTTGCCTACTTCATTGGCATAGAGCATCGTCTCAACAACGGCTGAACTGTTGGCCGGAATGGTAAGGCTCTCTTCTTTGAGTGTAAAGGCGAGATTTTTAGAGAGCTTAGAACTAAGGCTAACAGTTTTAGGTACGTTCGTGGTGTTAAATATTCGTAGAGGAACCTCTATGCTATCACCAGCCAAGGCATATTTTGGGTACGATGGTTTTAGCATTACATCATCTTTTATGGTCATCTCTTCTTCTTGAACTCCGATACTGTTCTCATTAATCGCGATGGCAACAAGGGCAGCACGACCGTTAAACTCCGGAATATCAATGGTGATGCTTTTCTCTTTGGAACTAAGATCAATAATCCCTGACCAAAGCATAAATGGTTTAACCCGTTTTCCTAAATCCGGAGGCAAGTGTTTGGCACGCATAGCCAAAGTACCATCTGCCCCAAAGTCAATCAATTTACCCTCGGCAATGTAACTCATGAGTTGATCATAAAGATCGTAATAGCTGAGTTGTTTTTCGGTAGGTTCATTAAAAAAGTCAAAAATTTCGGGTTTTTTCTGCTCGGAAAGTTGGAGGATCCCTTTGTCTACAATGCTGACCAAGACTTTAGAGGGTTTAGAAGTGCTAATTTTGAGTACCGATGAGGTTTTAGACTTGCTTACTTTTGGAGCGTCAATTTTAACGTCAATTTTATGCTCATTACGGTTTGGTTTGATAAATTTGTACCCCATGGCCCTAAACGGAATCAGTTGTGATGGTGTATCTGAAGCTCTAATAGCTGTGGCATGAAGATGTAATCCATGTTGCATGTCAAAGTTTATAGGCAGTTTGATTTTAGCCACACCTTTTTCGAGTGTAATCCGTCTATAGAGTTCTACTTTTTCAGATTCTAGGGTTAACATCAGTTGACCTTCTATAATAGGAGACTTAATGCTCACTTCCAGTTCGTCCCCTTTTTGGTAGAGTTTATCTTCAATGTTGATTTCTACCGATTTTAAATCATTTTTGGGTGAGATGTTCGAGTAGGACCACCACCAAACATCAAAAGCACTGCTGGCACTGTGTCCACCAAAATGGTCATGAACTTCTAAGATGTAGTCCCCATTGTCATGAATGTCTCGGCTAAAAGTTTCATTGGAGTTGAGGCTAAAGTTGTCAACGACTGTGGTCTCTTTTTGCCAATTGTAGTTTCCATCACTGTAGTCATACTGCCAATTAATTTTTTTAACAACAGCATAGAGCTGACGTTGAATTAACTCCCCTGTTATAGGGTCAATCAGTACAGCTTTTCCTTCTAACTTTTGTCCTTTTTCAAAAGAGTTTTTATTGATTTTTAATCCTACCATATGTGTATAAGGATAGATTTTTATATTTTTATAGTTGGAAACAGGTTGGGTGTCATCCATCACAGTTACCCCAATCATTGCTTCTAAAATTGAAGGAACTTTTTGTTGCACTTTTGTAGGCAAAACGAGCGTATATTTTCCCTCTTCATTGAGGGTAAAAGGCTCAAAGCCATTTAAATAAGATTGAACATTCTTTTCCAAGAGTTCAGCGTTGGAAAAGGTGTAGTTTTTGAACGCGTCGTGCTCAAAGTCTAAAGGCATAGCATCAAGGGTAACTGTACCGTTGAGTCCTGAAGAGGGAGCCCCAAAGAGGTACGAAGAGCTAATGTGCAACTCTATTAATTCACCCTCTTGATAAATCTCTTTGTTGGTATGAATGCTGTTTTCTATTTTTGGAGGCATAAAGGCTTCTACTTTAATTGTTTCACGACCAATTTCTTTTTCACCAATAAAGGCTAAAAGTTCATAGGTTCCCGTTCTGTCCTCTCTCTCCATTTGGTAGCTAAAATCAATTAATCCAAACTCATCACTGTGGTAGACTTTTTCATGCAGGGTTTTACCGTAATGCTCTCTAAAGAGCAATTTTATAGGTAATTTATTGGCAGATATAAAGTCACGATCTTTAATGGTAATGAGTGCATGAATTTTACCGGCAGGACGAACCAACTTACTTTGAAAATAAACATGAGCTCTAAAACGCTCTTGCTCTCTTAAAATGTATTTCGGATCAGGAGACAAAAACTGTTGATTTAGAGCCAAAAAGTTTTTGTCTTTAGAGGTTTTGACAATGACCCCTTTAGGTTTAGATTCCAATAGATGTTCTTTCTCTATAATGGCAACGCCATCTTTATTGGTGGTGGCTGTGCCTATAAGGGCATTGTTTTGACCATAAAGTTCAACTGTTGCAGAGGAGAGAGGTTGAGCTTTGTCTAAAGAGAGTACGGTCACAAAAGCTTGCTCTTTTGCAAGGTTAAGTGAAATTCCTAAATTGGATAAAAAGAGCACCTTTGATGAGGCATACTCCTTGCTTTCATCTTTGAGTTTTTCATTATAACGTAGGGTAATATTGTAAACACCATAAGGAAGTTCCGAACCCAAATCTTTAAGTGAGAATTTCTGTTTTAATAGGGTGTTTTTTTCATTATTGAGTGTTAATTCCTTGGTAAATACCTCTTGAGTATAGGCATGAATGTCTTCTGTTTTGCTTTGGTTGAAATTCATAAAGTAACGTAAGTTGTCATCGAGTAGACGCTCTACTATTAGCGTGGCATGGTCAACATTCACCGAAGAGAATCCTAACTCTCCACTGTTTGAGATGTAGTTTTTATCACCAGAAAATATAATGGATTTTGCTCGATCTCCCGTCTTTACGCTATAGTATTTGTCCTCTTTGAGTTCTCGGTAGGTTTTTAACCCTTTTTTTAAAGTAACGTTATAGGTAGTATTGGGTTGGAACTCTGAGCTAATAACATCGGTATACCAGTAGGTTTCTTCTGAAATGTGCAGTTGCTCTCGAAGCGTATAGTCGATGTAGTTGTCTCGTTGCAGTTTAAAGTTCTCTATTCCCTCTATTTCAATGCTTTGTTCAGCTTTTCCTTCCAGTGTATCATTTAAAAAAATACGTAGAGCAAATTCACCATTTTTTAGTGCCACCATTTGAGGTGCATCGTTAATGATCATGGCTTTTTTTTCTTTGTCTAAAGTAACTTTGTTTGAGGGTGTATTGAATGTATCACTGTACGCTTTTTCTAGGGTGCTGTTATGAGGGGTAGAGAGTGCTTTATCAATATTGAGTTCAATGGTACTTTTTAAAACGGGTTCAGTGATTTTTAAAACCATGTTTTTTCCCGAATTTTGTAAAATGTTATAGTTTAAATTGGTTTTCGAGAGTTTGTCAATTTTTGTCAATTTGATGTGCTTTGTGATGTTGTCGGAATTGATGGCATCATTAAAACTCAAACGTAAAAGTTTATCAGCTTTAAAGTAGTTTGCTTCCATCACTTGCAGTGGAACGGTGGTAAAGCTAAAGCTTTCTCCGTTATAGTCACAGCTGTAATTATTGCCACTACGTAGAGGTTTTTTGGGAATAATTTTTAGTTTTTTACTCGACTCAACTTTGTAAACCACGTCAAGTTTAGGTTGACAAGAGAGCAGAGGAGTGTGGGTATACGAGAGGGTGCTGTCAAACTTATCTGTAGCTGATTCAAGCATAAAAGGTTCATCTATAGGAACAATTTTGGGACTACTTTGCAATGAATCTGCAAAGAGAAGGCTGGTCAAAATGAGAGGTAATAGATACTTAAACATGATAGACTCTTTTTTTTTATTTTAACATAATTTAGTAAAAAAATATGATTTATATTTGTTTTTTTATTACAACTCTTCAGAGATTATGCTGATCGATTGCATCTTTGCCCCTTCATCCAAACAGGATATGCTATGTTTTTCTGGCGTTAAGTATCGGTAAAGAGGAACAGATGATTCACCAACGATAGGTTCTTCATTATCTATCAACCAATAAATTGTGCTGTTCTCTTCAAACGAGTAACACTCCAACATGGTTTTTTTGAGTTCATTAGGAAGTAGTCGGTTATGGGCATAACTTTTGTTATGAACAGGGCTGGTAATAAGGGGCTTATAGCTTTTCCACTCCTCATAACATCGATGAGATTTAAGGCTCTTAAAATGCTCTATTTTTTGGTTTTTTAAAAGATAAGAGAGCACTTCAGCACGCATGGCAGAGCAGGGGGTTTTTAGCTTTACCTCTTTTATGAGTTGGTCTTTTATAGGTGCTTTACATGCATTAATTTGTATGGCATCTTGGCAGATGGTTTGTGTAGAGATACCTTGGGGTTTTTTAAACCATGTTTGTCTCTTTTTTTCTTCGAGCAGTTTAAAAATTTTAAAAAGGGTCGGTGAAGCCACTTTTAATCCTGTAGCATGGGTATGATTGTAGGGGTTACTTGCTTTTCCTGAAAAATTCCCATACCAAACAGCCACGGTATATTCAGGTGTGTAGCCAATGGTGAGCATATCTTTAGCACGTGCTGAAGTCCCTGTTTTAAAAGCCACCTTTGGCATTCCCTCCATGTATTCCCATGAGGAAGAGAAGTTTAAGCGTGGGGCATCAGCCAACATATTAGAGACCAAGTAGGTTGATTGGGCTGTTAAAAGTTGTGTCACTTCTCTTGTTCTATTTTCTTTTAAAAATGTTGCTTTTTCAAAACGACCACCATTGGCTAACATGGAAAAACGTTCTGCATTATCTTTTAGTGAAATACCAAATCCTCCCAAGCTCAAAGCTGAACCGTAGTAGGCTTTTGGTTTGCTGAGTGAGGATAAATTACTCTCTTGTAGTAGGCTATAGAGACTTTTTTCTCCCAGTAGTCGGTCAAGTTCTACAGCAGGAATATTGAGTGAAAACTGTAATGCTTCCGTCGCTGTCACTTCTCCTAAATACTCTTTGGCGTAGTTGGTGGGCTTATACCCCTCTATAAAAAGAGGGACATCGTAGAGTTTTTTCAGAGGGCTAATGATGCCTTCTTCTAAAGCTCTAGCATAGACAAAGGGTTTCAGTGTAGAACCTGGAGAAACTAAGGCTTTAACCCCGTCATTTTGACCTCCATGTTTTTTGTCATCAAAATTGTGTGAACCAACATAGACTAAAATCTCCATGCTTTTATTGTCTATCACCAATGCAGCTCCATTATAAATTGCAAACTTTTTAAGTTTATTTACTTGTTTAAAAAGCAGTTTCTCTACACGACTTTGCAGATGCATATCCATGGTAGTATGTATTTCGCCTTGCTCTTTAATTTGCGTAGAGAGATGAGGAACCCTATGAGGTAAGTTTTTTATCTTTACAGCTATACGCTCTTGCATGGCACGTTGGTAATCTTTTTGGGTAATAACGTCCAGTTCATAGAGCCGTGTGAGCAGACGATTTTTAATGGGATTAATCTTGCGACCTTTTTTAGGATGGTTGGCATTGGGACGGTTGGCATTGGGGTTTTTAGGAATGCTTGTTAAGTAGGCTATTTGTGAAAGTGAAAGTGAAGAGACAGAGAGATTAAAATAGCGAAATGAAGCTGAGGCAAACCCCTCAACATTGCCTCCATAAGGAGCGTTATTCAGATAAAAAGTAAGTATTTCCTCTTTGCTGTAGTTCCATTCGAGTTGAAAGGCTTGAAAAATTTCGATGAGTTTCTGTTTCAGTGTACGAGGTTCATGGTGCATCATCCGAGCCACCTGCATGGTAATGGTCGAAGCCCCAATGGTACGTTGATTGGTCACATTAAACCACAAAGCCCGAACAATCGCCAAAGGATTCACCCCAAAATGTTTTTCAAAATACTGATCTTCATACCCTAAAACAATCTTTTTTATATCATCGGTTAACATTTGAGTTTTGATGGGCATACGTAAAAATCCATCAGGACTCAGTTTCACAGTGATCAGATGTTCATCACGGTCATAAATTAGGGTGGATTGGGGTTTATTGAGACGTGCAGTGTTTAGGGGGTAGAGGTAGTTTAGGAGGGAAAAGAGTATAATCATACCAAACAGCATCATGATGGTGTATTTAATTGTTTTCAACATTCATCTTTTAGGAACTTAAGTTATCAATCTTTGAAATAAAATATCTTCTAAGTTTCGACTCGAATCAGCTACTAACCTGAGTAAATCAAGTTTGGTAACGTTTTATATCGAGAGATTAAAAGATAAAGTTTAAGCATAATATCCATCTTACCAAAAAATATGTTAAAATTCAACAAAACAAGGTTTAACACTTATGTCAAAACATCCAACTCTCCTTCAACAATTTCGCTCTTTTTGTTTTCAGAACAATGCTACCCATCTTGAAACAGCCATAGAATATTTTGCTGTGTTTGGTGGAATGGGTTGGAAGATAGATATGTCTAAACCTTTGGATCAATTAATAGAAGAGAAAGTCTTGAAAAACTACCGATACATTCATGGGGATATTACAAAAATTACTCGGAGTAATCCTACCCATCATAAAGTGCTTTCGGCCTTGGCAATGGGGGACAGACGGGAACATTCAGCATTTAAAAAAGCCCGTGTTCAAAAAGAAGAGGGTGAAAATTCGGTTGATTTTCTTGTAGAACATGGGCTTTTAGTTGTGGAAAAATCGGTAGAGAAGCCACTAAAAAATTATGAAAAAATCTCTAACAAAGTTCTTTTTACTCAACCCTTTATGCGTTTTTGGTTTTCGGCTATTTCTCCGTACTATAAAGGGATTAAAGAGGGTGATTATAGTGAATTTAAAAAACAGTGGAGTCACACACAACAAGAGTTTTCACATCTGATTTACCAGCAATTGGTGATGGCATTATTAGAAAAGAGTACTGTTGAAGACCCTATTGTGCATATTGGTTCGTATTGGGATGAACATGTCGAAATCGATATTTTGGCTAAAACAAAGTCGGGTAAATGGATAGCAGGTACCTGTAAACACTCTAAAAACAAAGCCAATAAAAGTGAACTGACCAAGCTCAAAGAGAGCGTGGCTAAGGCTGAATTAAACGTTGATACCTATGTTGTTTACTCTAAAAATAAGTTTTCACAAGAGCTTAAAAAAGAGAAAGGTGCAACGTTAAGACTCTTTTCACTTAACAGCATTGGGAATTTGCTTGAGGAGTTGAGTGACAAAGATATGTTGGTCAATACGAATAAAAAATACTAAGAGAGCTGTTTCAAAATATACTCTCCAACCCGAAACGAATTGGCATAAATTGTCCATGTGTAAGTAACTGAACCACCGGTCGGCATAAATGAGCCATCGCTAACAAAAAGGTTTTCTACTTCATGGGCTTGGCAATATTTGTTCAAAACTGAGGTTTTAGGGTCATCTCCAAAGCGACAACCTCCTGCTTGTAGATTGGGTGGAGGGGAAGAAGAGATGGAAGAGTTTATCTCTTTGGCTCCCATATTTTTTAAAACAGCTTCAGCTTTCTCAGCCAAAAGTCTACCAACTTTTAGGTCATGAGGGTGAGCTCCTATGCGAATGTTGGCGACAGGTACACCGTAGATATCTTTGTATTTCTCATCAACGGAGACAAAACAGTTATCGGTCGGTAACCAATCGTTAAAGACTTCAAAGTTCAGCTGTTTGGTGGCTGTAAGCTTTTTAAAGATTTTCTCTTGTAGTGCTGCTCCCCAAAGCAGTTTTCCATTCTCTTTACGCTGTTTTGAAGCTTTTGAAATGGGATTGGCATGTTCAAAAAGAAAATCAACAATGCCCCCTTTCATGCCTTTTATCTCATACCAGTCACAAAGCGAACGATTCACAAACAGACCTTCAACCATAAGCTCTTTTAGGGGCATAGAGCTTGCATCGAATTGACCTGAACCGACACCACCTGCTGAGAAGAGTAGATTTTTCCCTACTTGACCACTGTTATTGGCTAAACCATTGGGAAAGTTTTTAGACTTTGAATTGAGTAAAAGTCTAGAACTCTCTACTGCTTGACCAGCAACCACAAAGAGTTTGGCTTTTATGCTATGTTCTTCTTTTGTTTGGGTGTTTACATAGATGGCTTCGGTGACTTTGCTATTTTTTTCAAGCAGTTTTTTGACAAAAGTATAAGTAATGATGGTTAAGTTCCCTGTTTTCAGAGCAGGTTGAAGCAGGGCAGCTCTGGCACTCCCTTTGGCTCCACTCGAACACCCGTATGAACCACAGTAGTTGGAGTAGTAACAAGTATTTCTCTCTTCTTTGGCTTGTGACAAAATGGCACGAGGCGTTTTGTAGGGAACACAACCTAAAGTTTTACAACTTTTATCAATGCGTCTGCTTATGGGATGCTCTTCTAAAGGAGGGTAAGGGAAATCTTTAGTGCTCCGTGGTTCGTGATATTTGTAGGGGGTGACCTCTCCACTGACTCCGACCAAGCGTTCTACTTTTTCATAATAAGGCTCTAACTCATGGTAGTCGATGACCCAATCCACCACATTGGCTCCTTTGATATCGCCATAAGTTGATTTGAGTTTGAAATCTACAGGCTTTAAACGGTGGAAATAGCCACTCATAAAGTTGGAAGAACCACCGACAATATTGCCGTTAAAAAAGGTGCTTTCGTTGACATAGGTAGGGGTCTTGACCCACTTTCTATCTTCTAAATCTTCAATGGTGTGGTAAGACTCTTTGAGGTTGGGGGTTATGATGTCGCGTTTGGTGTAAGCTACTTCATCTTTTGAGAAATCTTTCTCTTTATAGAACCCACCTCGCTCCAACATAATGACTTTTTTCCCTGCAAGGGCTAAGGTGTAAGCAACTCCTGAAGCTCCTGCTCCTGAGCCTATGATGCATACGTCATATTTCATTTTGATGTTTCCTTATTGAGCATCGGACAAGCACAGGGGCGTTGTCCCTACAAATTTTGTTTTTGGTCTTGGTTGTCCCGTATCGTGTTTTAGCCATTTCCAGCCTAACTCACTTTTATTGCCACCATACATGGGGTCACTGAGTAGGGCTTCAATGGTATAGTAAAGAATCAGTGAAACCCAATTTTCAGCTTTTTTGTTACTATTGACAAAATTTTTTAGTACGTCATTTTTATCTTTGGGATTCAGGGTGAAAAAGTTAGGTTCTGCTTTCATAAGTAATGTCGCACCATAATGTAAAAACGTTAAATCATCAGCCCAAAAAGAGGAGTGTGTGGAAACGGTTAAGAGGTAGTTGGTTGCTCCAAATTCAGAGGCAGCAGGTGCTTGTAAGCCTTTGGGAAAAAGAACTTCTTGCACAGCTTCTATGACTTTAAAAGGCTCAATATTTATCGTTGTCTTTGCACCTTGAGGTAGGAGCATAAGGGCTGTTCCGGCAACAATGGTGGAGGCTATAAATACCCTTCGGGTTATGGTTTTTTTCATCTAAAAATTATAACATGATTCATGTTTTTATTACATAATTTAAATTTATATTTTGCTATAATGAAATGGTAACTTATATAAAAAGGATTATTTATGAAAAAGATACTGTTTGGATCATTGGTGGCACTCTCGTTGGTGGCTTTTACAGGATGTAATGGTACAGGAACAACATCAGCAGAAGGTACAACAATCATGAAATGTGGTGAAGGTAAATGTGGAACCGATACAAAAACCATGAAGTGTGGTGGAGATAAAAATACATCTGACAGGTGTGGTGGCGATAAATAGTCACTTTATAGAGAGAAGCAACTTCTCTCTATGGTATTCCGTCGAACTCAGGTTATTAACTTCCCAAATACAACTGCCGAGGACGAGCAATCTTAGAGCTACTATCATTTTTAAACTCCATAAGTTGCGTAATCCATCCGACTGTTCGACCAATCACAAAGATGGCTGTAAACATCGGTCGTTTAATACCCAAGGCTGTTAAAATTACCCCGGAATAGAAGTCAATATTTGGGTAAAGATTACGTTTAATAAAGTACTCATCATTGAGTGCAATTTCTTCAATTCTATGGGCAATATCCATCAGTTTAGAATCTAAGTTAAGTTCATCTTTTAATTGGTCTTGCAGTTTTTTTAACGCCTTGGCTCGTGGATCAAAGTTTTTATAAACCCTATGTCCAAAGCCCATGAGTCTAAATTCATCATTGGGGTCTTTGGCTCGTTCTATAAAGGCATCCACATTTTTAACATCACCGATCATCTCCATTTGAGCCATTACCGATTCATTGGCTCCACCGTGAGCTCTTCCCCATAAAGCAGAGATACCGGCAGAAATCGCCACATACGGGTGAGCTCCTGTTGAGGCAACATTGCGTACGGTGGTGGTGGATGCATTTTGTTCATGGTCAGCATGGAGAGTAAAGATGGTGTCCAACGCTTTTATCTCTATGGGCTTAATCTTCTCTTCACCGTTAGCTGTGCGTTTCATTTTTCCACCGGGGTAGGCCCTCATCATATAGAGAAAATTTTCTGTAAATGAGAGGTCAATATTAGGATAAATAAACGGAATACCCAAGGATTTTCTATAGGCAAATGCAGCAAGTGTCGGTATTTTGGCAATTATCCGTCTTGCCATATCTTGACACTCTTGTTCATCTTTCATATTGAGGTGTTCATAGTAAAACGACGCCAATGCCGAAACTCCCGAAGCCAATATGGACATGGGGTGAGCAGCATCAGGAAATGCGTCAATCAAATGATGTAAACTCTCATCAATAAATGAACGGTGTCGCAACTCCAAATCAAAATCAAGCAGTTGCTCTGTAGTGGGAAGATGACCATTGAGCAAGAGATAACACGTTTCTAAATAGCTGTGATTTTCAGCCAACTCTTCTATGAGCATTCCTCTATAACGTAGCTCCCCTTTTTCCCCATCAATAAAAGTAATGTTAGATTTACAGGAAGCCGTCGAAGTATAGCCCACATCATAGGTAAACATTCCTGTCTCTTTGTAAAAAGAGGAGATATCAACTACAGATGGTCCACGTGTGGCATCTAAAATGTTAAAGTCATACTGTTCATTGGTTCGATTGTTTGTCATAGTAATCGTATCTTTGTTCATAATTATTCTCCTTATTTAATCTGTTCCTTGGTTGAGTATACTCCTTTAAGGCTTAAATATTATAAAAAGTTATTTATTTGTATATATACAAATTATTATAGAGTGGGAAATAGAGCATATCTATTTAATAGAAGGAATATTATTTTCAATAATACTTTTTAATGCTTCCCCATCTATCATCTCTTTTTGTATCAGTTCCAATGCCACGGCATCAATGGCTTTCCATAAGCGTTTTACTTCTTTTTCGGTTTTTTGGGTGGCTCTCTCTATCCAAACCAAGATGCGTTCTTCTATCTTGTGATTTAATATGGGGTTCATCCCTCCTACATCCAAACCGGAGATGTTGATGTACCCCAGCTCTTCATCCATTCCAAAAAGTGCAATGGCAGCATAAGCTTGTGTGGTAGCCACTTCAAGGTCGCTCATGGCTCCTGTCTCCATACCGTCTTCTCCATACTTGTGCATTTTGGCAATCCTACCTGCTAAAAGCACACAAATATCGTTAAACAGATCCTCTTTTGAGGTCGCATCAATGTAGTCATCGTTATGATACGAGACAAATCCAAGAGCCTCACTTCGTGGGGCTACGGTGACCTGTTCGATTTTAATTTTTGGTAAAAGTAGGTAGGATAAAACGGCATGACCGGCTTCATGATAGGCTGTTTTTGACATCGATATCTCAATATCACGAATGTGCTTGTTTTCCAATTTTGTACCGTATTTTATAATGTTGATTTGCTCTAAAAGTATCTCTTCGGTTAACATTTTTAAGCCTTTTCGTGCAGCAAACAATGAGGCTTCTTGACCAATTCTTTTGAGCTCATTCCCACCCATCCCAGAGATGTATCGGACAATTCTTTGTACATCTATAGTTTTATCATGGGGTTTTTTAAGAATCTCTTTAATGAAAAAGGTTCGAGCTTCCATATCCAGTTTGGGTACTTCTATATGAATGTTGATTCTATTGACTTCAAGAAGAGTTTCTGGAATTTCAGCACTGCTACTGAGGGTTATAATCGTAAATATAGGAGCATCAAAACTCTGATGTAGGGCATCCAATTCTTCGATAATGGGTTCAACACTCATGGTTGAGATAACTCCACCCACAATACCTTGAATATCAATGTCTTCTAAAATTACAATGGCAGGAGCTGAACGGTAAGCTTGTGCATACGCTTGATGAATGTTTTTTGCTGTAAACAAATCAGAACCATTCACCACCACATAGGGCATATTGGCTTCACTGGCAAAGGCTTTTGCTAAGAGTTTTTTACCCATTCCTTCCGGACCATAAAGAATCATTCCTTTAGGCACAGCCAAATCAAATTTTTTTAATCGTTTCGGCTCTTTTAGTAGGGTGACTATCTCCGTTAATTCCTCTTTAACTTTAATATGACCGGCAATATCTTTAAATTGAATATCTGAAATATGCATATCTTCATGGGAGGATATACTTAATTTCTCTTGGGTATAAAACAAACTTTTAATACTACATTGAACTTCATTTTCATGAACGACAATATCCCACTTTAAACTGATATGTTTATGCTGTCTGGTTATTTTTTTTAAAAAGAGTTGTTCATCTTCTAAGAGTTTTTTTAGAAACTGTTTTGCTTTTTCAGATACCTCATATTGAATTTTCTCTACATGCTCATGCGATTTTAACAGGTCATAAATATGATTAAACATCAATTTTGGAATTTTCTGTTTAATGTGCCTAGCATTGAGATACGGGGCTAAAGAGAGGGTTAAGAGTGAAATAAAAGCATCAAACTCTCTATACTCTATGGCAACATCATTTTTTTTGCTAAAGGCTTGAGACATCTGATGCAGAGACCTGGCTCCTATTTTAATAAGGGCTTTTAAACTTAACCTATTAAAGGTCACCAGTGTGTGTTCATTAAGAAGTGAGAGTAACTTTTTATCAAAAGCCATGTCCATGCTCTCTTCTACAATGACCTGTTCTTTGGCCAAATGCTCGATTAAAAAAGTATGGGCTTGTAAAGGGTCACTTTTAAGAAGTTTTTGTACATCTTTTCGTTGCAGTAAAGCAGACAACAGTGTTGTGGTAACAATCACGACACTCCTAGAAAAGTCAACTTCATTTTTCTCATAATCGGTAAAGAGCGTATAGAGTGCCAGTTGTATTTGTAAGTCAGCCTTTTCAATATCTTCAAAGACCAAAACAGCAGAGGGATTGTTTTGAACAAACTCTATTACTTCCATCATAAAGGGTTGTTCATCATTTATTCCACCACTGTACTGTTCCATATAAAATGTTTTAAGGTGCGTTATTTTAGGGTTAAGTTTCTCTAAGAGTTCACAAGCATAATGTTTACCACTGTTGGGTGCTCCTATAAACGTAAAGAGTGCTTGAACTTTACTTTTGCTCTCTAACATATAGGATTGAACCAAGGTTTTAACAATGGCTTCGACAGCATCTTCTTGATCAAAGAGATGCTCTTTTAAGGCTGTTTCCAGTTCTATGCTAAATTGATTATAATTTTCTTGTTTTTTTTTCATTGAATCATTTCCTCTCTTTTTGCAAGACGTTTACTAAAATACCTCTGCACCTCAACCACCACCATGACCCCGGCAGAGATAACAATTACCTGCACCCACGTCAACATATCTAATCCCTCACTTTTAAAGAGGTGGTTCATAAATGCTGTATGGGTAAAAAGTATTTGTAGTAAAACGGTTAAGAGTACACCTAAAAAAATCAATTTATTATTCATAAGATTTATTTTAAAAATAGAACGCTCCAGCTCTTTACAGGAAAAGAGATAAAAGAGTTCAATAAAAACAAAAATATTCACAATCGCCGTTCGTGCATACGCAACACCATGTCCATGAGAGAGGAGATGGTTAAATAGGAAGTAGGTTACAATCAACATATAGAGACCCACCAGCATCATCTGAACCAGCATTGGAGTGCTAAATATTGATTTTTTAGGGTCTCTAGGTTTTCTTTTCATAATGTTTGCTTCTCCCGTTTCAAAGATTAACATTATCCCTAAAAAGACGGCTGTGGACATGTTTATCCATAAAATTTGTACCGGTAAAATGGGTAAAGTTAAGCCCAAAACAATGACTGCCAATACCACAAACCCTTCACCCAAACTCGTAGGCAGTTCCCAAACCATGTATTTGATTAAATTATCAAATACCGTTCTACCTTCTCTTACGGCATCGGTAATGGTTTTAAAGTTGTCGTCACTCAAAATAATATCAGAAGCCTCCTTGGCAACTTCGGTACCACCTTTGCCCATGGCGATACCAATATCGGCTTGTTTGAGTGCTGACGCATCATTCACGCCATCCCCTGTCATGGCAACGATTTCACCTCTTGCTTGAAGAGCATTGACAATACGCAGTTTTTGTTCAGGTTCTACCCGTGCAAAGACTTTGACGGTAGAGACTTTATCTATCAATTCATGTTTTGATAAGTTTGTAAGCTCTTTGCCCGTTAAAACCGACGCTTCAAAAGAGGCATCACTACCAACAATGTTCATCATCTTGGCAATCGAAAATGCCGTAAGTGCATGGTCACCTGTAATCATAATGATATTAATCCCTGCTCCTATCGACTCATTGACAGCCTCTATCGCTTCAGGTCTAGGAGGATCCATCATTGCTTGAATCCCTAGAAATATAAACTTGTTTTTAAATAATTCCTCTTCAATCTTATCTTGAGTAACAATTTTTTTTGCAATGCCCAAGACGCGTAATCCATTTGAAGCATACGCGTCTACCTGTTTTAAAATTTTAGTTTTATCAATGGGTTGTATCTCACTTTCAATCCATTCAAAATCACAGATAGCCAATGTTTTTTCAATCGAACCTTTAAGATAGAGTATCTTTTCATCGGTTTTTATCTCTCTATGAAGGGTTGCCATATATTGTCTGTCGGACTCAAAGGGTAAAATGTCAACTCTGGGATAGGCATGGTTTAATTCATGCTCATCACACCCACTTTTAAGAGCACATACAATCAATGCCCCCTCTGTTGGATCACCATTGATGCTGTACTCATTCTCTTTGTGAACCAAATGGGACTCATTACAGAGATACCCAGCTTTTAAAACTTCTAGCAAATTATCATCGATGCTCTCTATAATTTTTTTATCTACTAAAAAATCACCTTTGGGTTCATAGCCATTGCCTGTTACCGTGTAGGAACGATCGGAACAAAAGATGTTGGTAACCGACATCTTATTTTGTGTTAATGTGCCTGTTTTATCGGAACAGATGGTGGTGACACTGCCCAGTGTCTCAACAGCCGGAAGTTTTCGGATAAGAGCATTTTTAGACGCCATACGATTGACGCCAATAGCCAGAGTAATCGTTATCGCAGCAGGTAAACCCTCGGGAATGGCTCCTACAGCCAATGCCACTGAAACCATAAAGGTATCCATAACACTGTTCTCTCTTAATACACCAACAAGAAAAGTAAAAACTGAAAACCCCAATATCAGATAGAGTAAAATTTTGCTAAATGAAGCAATTTTTTTACTAAGAGGCGTTTGCATGTCCATGGTCTCGTCGAGTAAATGGGAAATTCTACCAAGTTCTGTCTGTCTGCCTGTTGCCACCACCATACCTTTTGCCCTTCCGTAATTGACAAAAGTACCCGAGTAGACCATGTTTTTTCTATCGTTCACTATCAATGTTTTTTCATAGGTGGCTGTATCTTTTAAAACGCTCAGTGATTCTCCCGTTAACATCGACTCATCAACTTGTAAATTTTGACTTTCTATCAATCGTATATCAGCAGGTACTTTTGAACCTGATTCGAGTAAAACCATCTCTCCAGGAACCAAATCCAGTGAAGAGATACGTGTTTTTTTCCCATCACGTATCACCACAGCTTCGGTAATCATCATCTGTTTAAGTGAGGCGATGGCTTCTTGTGCTTTGACCTCTTGGATGTACCCTACAATGACATTAATAATCACCACAGCAAAAATAACCCCACTGTCTACCCACTCACCCAACCACGCTGTAATCATCGACGCACCTATAAGTATATAGATTAACGGATTATGAAACTGCATAAAAAATTTCTTGAGCTTACTCTCTTGTTTTGTCTCTTTTAAGATATTTTTACCAAAAAATGCTTCACGCTCTTTAATCTTTGAGGGTGACAAACCATCAACAGCATCACTCTCAAAAAGTTCAATAATTTCATCACACTCCAAACTGTGCCATGCTTTGTCGATTAGATGGTGCATCATGTTCCCCATTATTTATCCAAGATAAATAACCTCTTCAGGTTCGACAATATGTGCTTTTTTATCTAAAACATTTTCTATAACACTACGAAGAATGACCTGTTTGTCTCTCTCTCCATGAATCAGATAAACAGTATAAAGCTCTTCCATTTGGGATATCCATTTAATAATGGCATCTTGGTCAGCATGGGCAGAAAAACCGTTGATGGTATGTATATTTGCTTTAATCAGTATGTCTTCATTAAAAATCTTGACCCATCTTGCCCCATCGACAATGTGCCGTCCTAAGGTACCGACCGATTGATAACCCACAAAGATGACAGCATTTTTGTGGTTCCAGAGCCGATTTTTAAAATGATGAATAATCCTTCCCCCTGTACACATGCCACTACCTGCAATAATAATGGCACGACTATCGACATCATTAATGGCTCTCGACCCCTCAACATCCGGCGTGTAGACAAGACTCTCAAAATCAAAAACGGCACCATCACGTTTTTTATACTCTTGACACTGTTGACTGAGTAACTCACTGTAGTTGTTATAAACCTGCGTAGCTCGGGTAGCCATAGGACTGTCTAAAAATATTTTACACTGAGGCAGTTCGTTTCTATCATGCATCTCTTTAAGAAGACAGAGAATCTCTTGCGTACGTTCCACAGCAAAAGAGGGGATTAGGACATTACCCCAATTGTTCATGGTATCAATAATGACCCGTTTAAATTCAACAATACTTGCGTCAATATTTTTATGGTTACGATCACCATAGGTGGATTCAACATAGAGATAGTTGGCATGGGTACATTTTTCGAGATTGGTCATGACCATGTTGTTGTCATTGCCTATGTCGCCTGAAAAGACAATGGTTCGCTTTAGGTTATTTTCGGTGTAGCCAATTTCAATAAAAGAAGCTCCCAAAATATGTCCGGCATCACGATAGGTAACGTTGATGCCCTCTTGTAGTTCAAAGGTTTCATCATACTCGGGGTGTTCCCATGAAAGTTTAAAGGTTGCCTCTACATCCTCATCGTCATAAAGGGGTTTCTTTACCTCTTTCTCTTTACCCCGTCGTTGTGCTTTTCTAAAATTGGTCTCATAATCCTCTTTCATAATCTTGGCACTGTCGAGTAGAATAATCTCTGCCAAATCCCGTGTGGCATTGGTAGCATAAATAGTACCTTTAAATCCCTCTTTAACCAATTTTGGTATACGCCCAACATGGTCAAGGTGTGCATGGGTGATCAAGAGGTAATTGACATTAGAAACATCAAAACCAAATGCATCATAATTAGAATCTTCTTCCGATCCCTGAAACATTCCACAATCAATCAAAATTTGAGGTCCATGTTCAATCGCAAGAAGATGACAAGAGCCTGTTACCACCTCTGCTGCTCCATAAGAAGTTACTGTCGCCATAATTTTTCCTTTTTTTTAACTATTTTCAACGTATCTTTATTGTACTTCTTCTAATCTAGATTTGTGCTTAGATGGGCTTTTCTAATGATTATAGACTTTTAATTTTATAGGAACTCAATTCTTTACCTTTGGTGTCTATCATATGAACGGCACAGGCCAAACAGGGGTCAAAGGAATGGAGGACTTTTATCACTTCTAGAGGTTTGGAAGTATCTTCTATTTTTAAACCGATTAACGCCTCTTCATATGCTCCTCGTTTACCATCAAAGTTTTTAGGAGAAGCGTTCCAAGTTGTAGGTGCAATGACCGAGAAGTTTTTAATTTTTTGATTCTCGATATTGACAAAATGCGACAACATTCCCCTTGGTACTTCTAAAAAGACGCGACCTTTACTCTTTTTTGGCAAAGTTTCAAA
Source organism: bacterium (assembly GCA_018822805.1). Lineage (GTDB taxonomy): Bacteria > Campylobacterota > Campylobacteria > Campylobacterales > Sulfurovaceae > UBA1140. The sequence continues at coordinate 4,089 of JAHJJU010000005.1, read as the reverse complement.
ATCATATTTTGCCCAGGTATCGGTATTGTAATATTTAACATTTTGAAGCAGTCTTGAGACCAATTTAAAGATATATTCACAAATATAACTGCTCTCAATTGCCCTTGCACAGTTTCGTCCTATGGTGGTTGATAAGTCCATCAGTTCCAAATTGGTGTCTTCCAAAAACTCATCTACAAACGATTGTATCAATGGGTTATCTTTTTTATAACTTATCAGTACCCGTGCCAAAGGTCCTGTTTCCATGGTTTGTCCATTATAACGTGGTGCTTTTATCCAAGAGTATTTATCTTCATTTTTGGCTGTTTTAAGGCTTCCATCTGCATTTAAATCGGTATAGTATGGCACTTCTGCCTCGCCATTATCTTGGTACCATGCTCTATCAATCTCTTCAGATATTTTCTTCTCATCAAAATTTTCTATCTTATCAAATTCATGGTTGTAGATAATCCCATTACAAAAGAGTCGCTGTCGCTCTTCAAAAGCATAGCCACCTGCACACATAAAGTTACCATTGGCTCGTCCAACTCCTGCTTTTATCTCTTCTCTGTAGGCAGCAGCAACCAGTTTCATATCGGGAAGATAAGCACGGTCAATAAAATCTTTTGCCTCTTTAATGGTAAACAAGTAGTCATTAAGCCGTTGAGGGTTCAGCATGTCGGCTACAGAGCTAATACCCCCTACCACAATGGTTTGAGGGTGGGGTGTTTTACCCCCGAATATCGCAACAGCTTTACCAATATTACTCTGAAATTTTAGGGCTTCAAGGTAGTGTGAAATCATAATGAGGTTTTGCTCAGGAGTGAGTTTATAGTCACTATGTCCCCAATATCCGTTACTAAAGGGACCTAGTTTTCCGGCATTGACAAAATTTTGAAGTTTTTTGATAACAGTTTCATAGTGTGAAGGGGAGTTTCGAAATGGATTTGGTGAGTAGTTATGGGCCTCTTTTGTGGTTAGTTTTGGATCAGCTTTTAATGCAGAGGTGACATCCACAAAATCCAAAGAGTGCAAATGGTAAAAATGCACCACATGGTCTTGTATAAAGAGTGCCATGGCGATTAAATCTCGGATAATTTCAGCATTTTTAGGCAACGCTAATCCATAAGCATCTTCCACAGCAGAAACAGCTCCTCTAAAGTGTGAATTGGTACAGACACCACAAATTCTACCTGAGAGTAGCCCTGCATCTCGTGGGTCTCTGTTTTTTAGTATAATCTCAATACCACGAAAGAGAGAACCACTCACATAAGCTTCTTTTACGATATTGTTCTCATCCACTTCAACTTCAGCTCGTAAATGCCCTTCAATTCTGGTAATGGGGTCAATGACTATTTTTTTCATTTGTTCTTCTTTTCTATTTTTCTCTCACTCGCATACTTATCAAAAAAGCCCACTTCAACACAGCCCATACAGCCATGCCCGGCTTGAACAGGCCAACTCGTTCCTTGATTAAATTTCATGGTAGGGCAGTTGGCATTGGTGTAAGGACCTTTACAGCCCATCTCAAAGAGACACCAACCTTTTTTAGCCCCTTCATCTCCCCACTCTTTAACAAATTCGCCGAGTTCATAGTTTCCTCTTCGTTCACAATCATCATGAATTCGTGAAGCATACGCCCATAACGGTCGGTTAAACTGGTCAAGTTTTGGCAACTCTTCAAACATAATGTAGGACAAGAGTGTTCCCACAATATTGGTAGGATTCACAGGACAGCCAGGTAGATTAATAACATCGTCACGTTGCAGTGCTTCTGCCACACCCACAGCACCTGTAGGGTTAGGAGCTGCTGCTACCACACCCCCATCCAAAGCACAACTTCCTACTGCCAAGATAAGTTTGGCATCTTTGGCACATTTTTGTAACAGCTCAATGCCCGTTTCACCTTTGGGACCAATGCGTAGATATTTTCCCTCCATTGCAAGGGGAATTGCTCCCTCTACGATTAAGATGTACTCCCCTTTCTGATGGGCAATTATCTCTTCTAAAATTGTTTCACTCTGGTCACCACTGGCACTCATAATCAACTCATGATAATCCAAAGAGATGTAATCAAAAATCAAATCTTCTATAGAAGGATTGGTAGATTTAATAAACGCTTCCGAGTTTCCACTACAGTCAGACAACTCCAGCCAAATAATGGGAACTTTATTTAAACTTTTCACTCCGTTTTCAACCACCTCTTCAAAGTTGGGGTGCAGTTGCATATTGGCTGTGACCATCGATATCCAGCTGTTGACCTCATGCTCTTGAATCTCTAACGACTCCATTGCTGATTCTAGGTTGTCGGTGCTTAAGTTGTTTTGTGGATGAAGGGTATTAAACTTATCAATACGTTGTTGAACCTTTTCAATCTCTTTTTCTCTGGCTATCTCTTGGGGTGTTTTTCGTTTCATGTTGGGGTCGATGAGGTGTTGCGACTCTTTAATGACATCTTCAACCATCTTTTTACAGCGTCCACAAACACGTCCTGCTTGGCTAAAACTGCCCAGTTCACTAAAGGAAGCAATGCCCGTTTGCGTCACCATATCGACCAAATCTTGATGATAAATATGCTCACAACTACAAATTAAGCGTCCCCGTTCACCGAGCAATCGGTTTTCATAAAGGTAGCTGACATCAACCTTTTCGCCACTTTTAATAAGTGTCTCGATGTACCCCACGTCAACATTGGAGTTGATGCCTATAAATCGGGTAAGTTTGTCATCGCTTATAAAATACTCATCGATTCGATTTGCTTCTTTTGAGGTAATCACGACCTTTTCATAATCGGTACTAAACATTGGTGAGTTAACCTCGACCAAATCAAACTCACCCACTTTTAACATATCGATACTAATCTCGCGTTCAAATTCAATAACATCTTTTTGAAGTAGGTGCGATAGGGCTGTGTTGGCTTGGGTGGTACACTCTTTAACATGACCGGCTACAAAATTAAAGTGTTCAACTTCGGCACACTCGCCCACAGCATAAACATGTTCATCATCGGTTTGCATATAGAGATTGGTCAAAATTCCTCTGTTGCAGTTAAAACTCTCTCTAAAGCTCTCTATATTGGGTTTGATGCCTATACCAAAGATTAAAAAAGGATTTTTTATTTGTAGCTTTTTGGTTTTGAGTAGGGTGATGGTATGATTTTCAATCACTTTGTCAACGATCTCATCTTCATACGATATTCGAATTTTCCCATCTTTGGTATAACAGTGCTCAATAGTTTTAACAGCATCTGTAGAGAGATGTTGATTGTAGAGCGTTGTTCCTCGAATAAGCAGAGTAATGCTATGAACATCGGGCATCTCATTAAGGGTCTCTAACAACTCCAACCCAATAGGTCCACTCCCAACAATGACCACTTCTCTGTTTTGAATCCCTTTTTTAATACGCTCACTATCCTTGGCACTTCTAAAGACGGAAGCATTGCTTATATCGCTTATATCAAAAAGTGAAACAGGCAGTGAACCCGTGGCAATAATCAATTTATCATAAGAGAACATGGAGGTTTTTGAGAAGACACGTTTAGCTTTTTTATCAATACTCTCTATCTTTTGATTGAGTTCAAGCTTGACGGTAGGATCAAGAGGTAATGCTATCCCTTGTATCTCCTCTTTCTCATCCACCAAACGACAAAGATGTATTCTATCATAAGGTGGATATTGCTCTTCACTTAAAACCAAAACCTCTACTGAAGCATTTTGTTTTTTAAGATTGTTTGCCAAATAGACAGCCGATATTCCACCACCGATGATTACTACACGCATGATAACCCTTTGAATCATTTTATAAAGTATACTCTCCACTTACTTAAAGGATAAGTAGCATTTGTAACTAATAATTTAGTTTATATCAATGATTAGAATCTTGATTTCCATTGCAAGAAGTCTTAAGAGTTTTTACTCGTTGAACTGGATTTTAATCTGGTTTTATTAAAATATAGCTTAAAAAAATAAATTAAAAAATAAGGATAAGTTTTAAAAATATGTTGATAAAAACAGTATGCTATTCCATTTGGGTTTTTGTTTTAATTTTGTTATTTTATAAAACCCCAATAAATATACAATAAAAATAATTAAAGGATAATTTTTATAGATC
>JAHJJU010000054.1 GCA_018822805.1 bacterium | reverse complement strand
TTGATTTAAATATAAATAATTTTTTTTAAAAAATTCACTATAATTATGGCATAGATAAACTTTTTTTCATATTATTTTATATTATTTTATGTTAAAATAGTGCGATATAAGGATTTTTATGCAAAATTTTTTCGGTTTCATAGATTATAAAAAAACAGATTTTTCTATAGATAACTCTACCACAAAACAAACAACTGTCTTCTATCAACATCATAATCATTATAATTTTTTTTTATCCTACACCATGCATTCGGAAACCCATTCACTTAATGAAGAAAAACTATTTTTACTCTTAAATGGAAGTATCAATAATCAACCCTCATTATGCACTGAACTCAACATTCAAGCACCTTTACCCCTTTTAGAACTTTTAAAAGCATCCTATCTACAATGGGGCATCACCTTTATCAAAAAGCTTGAAGGGACATTTTCCCTTATTCTATTTGATAAAGAGCAAGATCAATTAACCTTAGCAAAAGATAAAATTGGAATTTTACCTATTAATTTTTACCATTCAGACGAAATCATCCTATTTGGGAGTCGTTTAAGTGACTTTAAACAAGCACCCGGCTTTACACCTCAAATCAGTCCGGAGGGATTGTCCATCTATTTACAGTTTGGATGCATTATTCAACCCAACAGTATCTTTAAAGGGTGTTATAAAGTAAAATCGGGACAAGCCAACCATTTTGATTTACAAAAAAAAGAGTACTTTAGCACCGTACACTGGTCTCTGGAGTCCTGCTACCAAGAGAAAAAAATTTTTCCCCATGAATCTAAAATTATTACCCAAGCAGAACAACTACTCCACAACTCAATTCATAAATTAAGACCTAAAAATGAAAAGATAGCCGTTTCTTTAAGTGGAGGTTACGACAGCTCAACCATTGCTGCTCTACTTCAAGAACAACAGAGTTCAAAAGTAGCGACGTTTACCATTGGTTTTGACCATGCACCTATAAATGAAGCACCCCATGCCAAAGCCATAGCCAAACATTTAGGTACACAACACCATGAACACTATTTTACAGCAAAGAATGCCTTAGAAATTATTCCAAAGCTCTCAAAAATTTATGATGAACCTTTTGCTGACCATGCAGCTTCGCCAACCCTCTTGACCAATGAACTTATCAAATCAGAAGGCATTAAAAACCTTTTTGTGGGAGATGGAGGAGATGAAGTCTTCGCTACGGCTGATGATGTTCATTTTTTTGAGCGTATTCGCAACGTACCTTATGGATTACGAAGCTTTCTTCTAAACCCATTAAAAAAAATACCTATGGATGCCATACCTTACCTGAAAGACAAGTACAACCTTCCGACCAAATGTGCCAAACTCCTACAGATACTTTCGGCAAAAAACATTCCAGAAATGACCGAAGCACGAAACATACTCTTTCGAGAAAAAGAGCTACAAGCATTAATTATTGAATACCATCACCCACAGAAAACCACCTTTAATGAAATTGAATTTAAAGGCTTTAATGAGACGGTTGATGAGATTATTGGAACCTATTTTAAAACAAGCATGATTGATGGTGAACTGGTGAAAAGTTACTCAGCAAGTAATCACCACAACATCGCAATAAAAACCCCATTTTTAGACGAACAGCTCATCGCCTACATGGCAAAAGTTCCCTCTTCTATCAAAATAAAAGAGGGCATTAAAAAGTATGTGTTAAAAGAGATTGCCCATAAATACATGCCAAAAAATCTACTTAATCGACCAAAAAGTGGTTTTAACATTCCCTTTTCATCATGGATGAAAAACGAACTTAAAGAGCTCTTATTTGAACAAATTAATGAAGAAAGGTTAAACAAAGATAAGCTATTTTATACTTCTTCTATACTTGAAATTCGTGATAAATTTTATGACGGTAATGAGCTCTATAAATATAAGCTATGGAGAATCTTTCTCTTCCAACTTTGGTATGAAAACTTTAAAGGATAGACCATCGAAACCTGTATTGCACCCATTAATTCCAAAAACTATTCAGCTCCTACTACCTCTTATGAGCTCTGGTCTACTGAAAAATTAACCCATCTATTGACACTGGTCAACCGACAACTTGACAACCTAACTCAACCTACCGTCATTGTTTTAGAGATTGCACACTTTACCCTGCCGATTGAGGCTCAAAACAGAGAGTGGGCCGAACGCAACATGAAATTCGCCAATCAGTTTTGTGGAGAGATCATTAAAAAGCATCAGCATAAATTTAAAATCATTCCTACGCTTCTACTGAATAACCTTGACGATGACAACCAGCAAGCTTCAGATGAATTTGTAGATCACTTGGTCAAAGGACAAAAATACATTCGTAAAGAATCTGTACGTCTGGTCTCGGAGAGAAACCTAAAAAACAGAGCCTTTAAAGCGTTGAAGAAAAACAGCAAACTCGCTGAAAGTTTCATCACCATTGATGGAAAAGCTTATCTAAAAGATGATGATTATCAACATGATTTGGCAGCAGGTTTTGTTAACGATGATGGGAAAATTATTCCACGTTGTGGTCTTATCTTAACCAGTTTTCTAAACACCGTTGCCAAATTTGCCAATGATAAACTGCACAAAAAAAGTGATACCCATGTACTCTTTATCTCTTTTTCAGAACAGTTTCATGAGTACCAACGGGTAAGGCTTGGGGTCGATATCTACAGCCGTACCCATAAAGACGCCGTTATTCATCCCATTGTTATTCACTGGTCCTATGCCATCGACCAATGTCTAACCTCATTTAGAAAATGCGACACCCAAGAGTGGCATGAAGAGGAACTGTAGGTGTGACCATGTCACACCTCAAAACCAAATAGATCATAATTTTGTATTTGAAATTTCCATAAAGTTAATACCGAGATTTAGCGTGTGACACGGTCACACCTACCAAATTTTAGAAAAATCAAACCTAAAGCTACAAACCTCTAATTCAAAATCAACACTTTCATTGTGGGTATCGGTTACTTTCATATATCGTCCTTCACTGTTAAGCTTATAGACTTTTGCTATCGTCTCTTTTGGATCAACAATAATATAATAACCTGAGTTCGACGGAATACCATAGCCACAAAAGTCTAAAAATAGGTAAGATTTTCAAAATTAAATTCGTAGGACTAGCCGTAGCTAATTCAAGAATTTTATTTAGGAAAGATTGCCTATTTTTAGGCTTCCCTTTGGG
>JAHJJU010000053.1 GCA_018822805.1 bacterium | reverse complement strand
GGGAACGTGGAAGCAATTTTAACACCTATTTCGACCAAGAATTGGTCTGGATTGTTATGTTTCTTGGTTGATATTATACCCTTTAATCGCTTCCAAATCCCCTATTTTATGGGTGGTGTTTGGGTTTTTCAGGGGTGACTATTTACTATGAAATCAGAAGGGGAACAAATTTGGGCACCAAATCGTGCTTTAACATCTGTAGATGGTGATTGCAAATAAATATATTTTAACTTGTTACCACGATCTTCGTGGTAATCCATACAAAAGTAACAGCTAAAAAAATCTAAACCCTTGTGCTTTCCCTTAAACTAAAACCCATTCACCAAAAAATCCAAAGCATCAATAATATCATTACGCTCATGAGCTAAGTTTGTAACAACTTCATCACAAACAGACAAAGGAATACCTGCCATATCTACCGTAGACATAACAACCATTTGTTCCTCTATCAAAAATATAGGATTTAGATGTCTAACAGGCGTAACTCTAACAGCCAATGGCACAACTACTCTGGTCTGCAGTGACGATAACAAATCATTTTGTACATCTAAAAAATAAGGGAAAATATCAGATGTAGCTCCATTACTGTTTTTATAAACATCAAATTGAGCCATTAAAATCTCCGTAATCCATCAGAAAAAACTCCTCTCTTCTGAACGCGTTCATTGAACTCTTCTATTGCTTGTAGGTTCTCTTTTTTCCATTGACGCTCCTCGTGCTGTTTAACCAGTTCATTTAAATAATTTTCAAAACTTTTTGAAAGATTAATCTTATAGGATTTTGCTTTCTCTAATAAATCCGAGTTTATACTTAGATTTGTTGCTCTTTTGGGAGCTTGGGTATTATATGTAAAATTCATGCGTATCCTTTATGCGTATATATTTCATATAGTACCATACTTGTCATAACAACCCCTCATCTGCAAAACTATAAAACCCATCTCGTGCCAGTATCACATGGTCAAGCAGTTCAATCCCCACCAGTTTAGAGACTTCATCTAGCCGTTGGGTTATCTGTATATCGGCACGACTGGCACGCAGTGTTCCACTTGGATGGTTGTGGGCGATAATAATCCCTGCTGCTCTGTCGGCAATGGCATCGGTAAAGACCTCTCGTGGGTGAACCAAACTCTGATTGAGTGTGCCTATAAAGACGGTTCGGGTGTTGATAATGTGTGATGCACCATCTAAGGTAATGGTTAAGAAGTACTCTTGTTGTTTGGTAGCAAATGGTTTTAACTCGTTGTAGACATCTTCGGCAGAGGTGATTTTTTTATTGCCTTGTGAAGTGTATCGTTTGGCTAGCTCTATCGAGGCTAAGATTTGTGAGGCTTTAGCAATGCCTAAGCCATGAATATTGCAGAGTTGTTCTAAGTTTAGCGTATGAAAAGAGCTGTCAAGCAGTGCCACAATCTCTCGTGAGAGTTTACGAACATCTTTACCTTGAATACCTGAGCCAAGCAGTACAGAGAGCAGTTCATCATTTTTAAGAGACTGCACCCCTTTTTTAACTAGTTTCTCTCTGGGTTTATCATGGTTATGGAGTTCTTTGATTGTTTTCATATGCATAGTATATAACAGCTTTAGAAAATAATCTAAAAATATGTCAAATTGTCATATAATACGTAAATTAAAAAGAGAGATACAGATGGACAATTCAAAAAACCCTTTACACGGCATAAAACTTGAACAGATTATAAAAGAGCTAGTAGAACATTATGGCTGGGAAGAGTTAGGGAAAAAAGTAAGAATCAACTGCTTTAACAACAACCCTCACATCAAGGCCTCTCTTAAATTCTTAAGAAATGTTGACCATGAGTGGGCAAGGATTAAAGTAGAGAAGTTGTATATAGAGACGTTTAAAAAGTAATTTCCATCAACGCTTCACCTTCTCGAACGATTCGAGTATTGTAAGTGCTAATGATCATCTCTTTTTCATGATTTACGACAATCGGCGTTACAATCTCTTTACCTTGTGATTTGATGAACTCTATATCAGCCACAATAATTGGTTTACCTACAGAGACACTATCTCCCTCTTTTGCCAAACGTTTAAAACCTTCTCCATTTAAAGCTACCGTATCCAGACCAATATGAACCAATACCTCTAAATCGTTCTTTGTTCGTATGGAGAATGCATGATTCGTAGAAAATATTTTTGTAATCACTCCTGAAACAGGAGCAACAAAAGTATTACTTCTAGGAATAATGGCTACACCATCTCCGGCAAGTTTTGCTGAAAAAACTTCATCCCGAACCGATTCTAAAGCTACTATATCCCCATCCACGGGAGAAACAATGGTCTGTTTTTTAGGCTTAAATAATCCAAACATTCTAATCCTTACTTTGAGAATTTAACCATGATATCATGATTTCGATTTGTTCTTCTGTACGAATCGTACTGGTTCCACCTTCTGAGGTACGAGCATTCATCGACGCACGATTATCAAGAAGTGCTACAACATCTGAACCTATACGCTCATCAATGCTGTGTAGGTCTTCTATCGTTAATTCTGAAATATCTACCCCTTTCTCTTCAGCCATATTCACCACATTACCCGTAATATGATAGGCATCTCTAAATGGAATACCTACCTCTTTTACCAAATAATCAGCCAAATCGGTTGCAGAGAGGTGACCTATCATACACGCTTTATTCATTTTTTCTACATTCACTGTCATTTCATCTATCATTTCATTTAAGACTTCAAGTGAAAGCAATGCTGTTTTCACTGAATCAAAAACACCCTCTTTGTCCTCTTGCATGTCCTTATTGTAAGCAAGTGGTAGACCTTTCATAACGGTTAATAATGCAACCAAATTTCCATTAACCCGACCCGTTTTACCTCGAAGTAATTCAGGGATATCTGGGTTTTTCTTTTGAGGCATAATCGAAGAACCCGTTGCATGTTTATCACTCAACGTTACAAATTTAAATTCACTAGCTGACCATAAAATAAGCTCTTCACTCAAACGGCTCATATGCATCATCATCGTAGAGATATTAAACAAAATCTCTAAAGCAAAATCTCTATCGCTTACGGTATCAAGACAATTTAACGTTGGTGCTTTAAAACCAAGTTTTTGGGCTGTTATTTTACGGTTAATAGGGTGAGGAGTACCAGCCAAAGCAGCACATCCAATCGGTGAATAATTATTTCTCTCATACGAACTTACAAATCGCTCATAATCTCGTTTGAACATACTTGCATACGCCATCATATGATATGCAAAGTTAATAGGTTGAGCATGTTGTAAATGGGTCATACCCGGTAGAAGTGTGGTGGTGTTGTTTTGGGCTACTTTAATTAACGTTGATATGTTTTCTAAAAGTAAATTTGCAATTTTCTGTGTATTCTTCTGAACATAAAGTCTAAAATCCAATGCTACTTGGTCATTACGACTTCTTGCTGTATGGAGGCGTTTACCGGCGTCACCAATTTTATCGGTTAATCTTCCTTCAATTGCCATATGAATATCTTCATCATCTCCATCAAGTAAAAACTTACCTGACTCAACCTCTTCATATATCTCAACTAAACCATTTTCTATCTTTTCATAATCTTCTTTTGAAATAATACCCTCTTCACTCAACATAAAAGCATGAGCTCGTGAGCCTTCTATATCTTCACGATAAAGCAGTTTATCAAATGGTAATGAGTTGTTTAATTCTTGAAGTAACTTCGAACTTTTTTCTGAAATTCTTGCAGATGCAATTTTTTTTGACACTATAAATTCCTAATAAAATAATTAAAAGCATTGTATCGTATTTCTAATAATGAAAGAAGAAAAGTAAAGCGTAAAAGCATAAATAGAACAACAAAGAAAAGCATAAAGAGTAAAAAGATAACAATAAAAAAAGAAAGAGGTTATTAAGAAGAGAGAAATCAAAGAGGCAGC
>JAHJJU010000052.1 GCA_018822805.1 bacterium | reverse complement strand
GGGAACGTGGAAGCAATTTTAACACCTATTTCGACCAAGAATTGGTCTGGATTGTTATGTTTCTTGGTTGATATTATACCCTTTAATCGCTTCCAAATCCCCTATTTTATGGGTGGTGTTTGGGTTTTTCAGGGGTGACTAAATAAATTAGTTTATCTGCTAAAAAACTATGTTTTATACTTAAGTTGAATAATAATTTTTAAATATTTATTTTTATTAAAAATAGCTGAATTGTGACTTTTTATGTCTCACTTGGAGATTAAAAAGCATATTTATTGAAGAAATAAGGCTAAAAACTAATTATAAAGAAAATATCAATAAAAAAGAAAAAATCAATTTCTTAATAAATCTAGCCCTAACAGAGATATCAAACCAAATACAAAGAATACAATTTAAGAGTTAATCTCATTATTATACACCTGCTGTCCAATCTCTTTATACCTTCGGTAGTAGTGCTCAACAAAAGTAGAAATGTTTTTATTAACAGGAAGATACACTCCCTCTGACTTTCGAGCATACTTCTCTAAGTAACGGTTGGCATCTTTTTTATCGGCATAGTGTTGTGCCAAAGCTTGATATGCCTCTTGATAACGCTCTTTCATCTCATTGTATCGACTGTAATCAATTTTAATTTCTTCATCATAACCAATCACACCTGAACCAAAGAGAATGTCCAAATGAATCAATCCTTCACAATAGTAAGGCAACACCTCACCGACTTCTCGCCATGCCATTAAGCCAACAGCTCGTGAAACCAAATCATCGACCATATGTTTTTTTAGCTCTTCTCGCCCATTGTCAAAGAATGCCATTAATCCACCAGCTGTAGCTTTAAACTCTTCAATATTCTTAAACTGACCCGTCTCATTCATAAGCATCTCGGTATCATGATCGATCCATAAAATATGCCCAAACTCATGACCAATGGTTGAAGCATCATAAATCTCTTGCCATAAATCAACATTTGTTTCAGCCAACATTCGTTTAGACTTCACAAAATCTAAGCCCATGGTCTCAACGCTTAACTGCATAATGGGTTTAGATTTTTGGCTTTCCAATACAAAATCAGCATAAGCAAAGATTTTTTTACCCAACTCAGCTGAAACTTGTTCATCATTAGGAACCACCTGTGCTGAAAAAAGACCATTAAATTCTGCTGCATAGTAGAGCATTGGCTGACCAATATAAAGTTGTGTTTCATCAACTTGTAGCTTGTTTTTTTCAATGGTTGGTATCACATCACCATCAAGTTTCTCTGCCAATTTTGTTGAAAAAGTCTTAATGTTTTCTCGTGTCATGGAAGAAGAGTGTAACTCAGGGTTTACAATCCGTAAATCCCACTCTAATGCCACAGCTTTTCTAAAGTGATCTTCATAATACTCCAAAGGATGCCCCACTTGAAGAGGGGTAGTAATCTGCATCCATGCTCGATCCACATTCGCCCAAAGTCCTATAAGTTTTTTAGGTTCACACCCGGCAAATGCCCGTTTTAAGGTAACAAAGTAATTGATCCATTGCTCTTTTTGATGAAAGACATTATCTGTCTCATGACTCAAAGCTTCAAGACAATCTTCAATAATAGAGACCAATTTCTTTACCTCATCAAGGAAAGCTTCACAGTAAGCTAGGGAACGATAATTCCCATTACTGTCTTTCTTTAAAATCGAATAACATCGGTCACCCACTTCACCGTTTGGGTCAAGATCTAAGAGCTCTTTTTCATGTAACATTTTGAAAACAGCTTGTTCATCACCATTATGTTCAGCCAACAACTCACGGTTAACCCCGTTAATAATATCGGCTGTCCATGCTGACTGCCAAGTGCTTAAAGACTCTCCGATGTAGTGTATATTTTCAATAAGTGTACGGTAAAAAGGGGTTAATAAATTTTCAGATTTCACCCAAGCAATCAAATATTCATGCCGGGTTAAATGCATCTCTTTAGTAAAGAGATACGCCTCTTCTTTTTTGACTATAATTTCTTCTTCTAAGAAGTTCTCTTTTTTAAGAACTTGTTCTAGTGCATCTTCACGTAAATTAATCAAACGTGTCAATGCTGCCATGGTGGTGTCACTGTTGATCGGCAGTTTCAGTTTATTTAAAAATTTTTCCACCAAAGTTTTTGCTTCTAAGTGTTCTCCTTCTAAAAGTTTATAATAATCATTAAGTGATTGTTGTCTCGTTTGAAGTTCATCATATATTCGTTGTAAATCCTGCATAAATTGTTTTTTCATAGATAGAGTCCTTCATGTGTTTACAACTATTTTACTGCAAGAACTATTAATCTAAAATCAAAAATTACTGAAAAAAAAAGAAAAGCTATTAATGCTGTTCTTTTATGTTTTTCTCTTAATAATTTACGTTTTTCAGCTGTAAAAGTTAATATTTTTTAATAAAATATAGCGACTTTACAATTCACAAAGCGATGCAGAACGACGATTCAACATACTCTTCTGCCCTGTCAAAAAAGCATCCACTTCAACAGCACACTCTCGTCCTTCATAAATCGCCCAGACCACCAACGACTGTCCTCGTCTACTGTCTCCTGCACTAAAAACACCCTCTACTGACGTTTGATAAGCTGTAGTTTTAATGTTGCTTCGCTCATCAGTCTCAAGTGTTAACTCTGCTATGACATCCTCTTGTAAAGGTCCTAGGAATCCCATGGCTAACAGAATTAAATCGGCTTTAAGAACAAATTCACTCCCCTCTACCTCTTTAAAACCTCTACCCTCCCATTCGATTTTAACACAGTTTATTCCAGTAACCTTATTATTTTCATCTTTTATAAATGACTTTGAAAGTACATTAAAGTCCAACGCACACCCTTCTGCTTGAGAAGTAGAGAGTTTAAAGACTCGTGGGTAGGTTGGCCATGGCATATCTTCGGTTCGCTCATCGGGGGCTTTTGGCATTAGCTCTATTTGGGTAATACGCTTAGCACCATGTCGTCGGGAAGTTCCCACACAGTCGCTTCCTGTATCCCCTCCACCGATAACCACTACATCTTTGTCGGTAGCTAAAACAGTCTGCTCATCAGAAAAAGTTTCACCCTCAACACGGCTGTTGTTTTGTGCTAAAAACTCCATCGCAAAGTGAATGTTTTTAGCATCTCGGTTCTCTATGGGTAAATCTCTTGGTTTTCCTGCCCCTGTGGTGATAATAACAGCATCATAACGCTCTTGTAAAGTTTTAACAGAGACATCTACGCCTACATTGGCATTGGTCACAAACTCTATACCCTCTTCACCCATAAGGTTCACCCGTCGTTGGACTACTTTTTGTTTGTCGAGTTTAAAGTTAGGAATACCATAACGTAAAAGCCCACCAATCCGTGAGTCTTTCTCATAAACCGTAACTAAATGTCCTGCTTTATTTAGCTGATTCGCTGCTGCCAATCCTGCTGGTCCACTTCCGATAATGGCTACTTTTTTACCTGTTCTAACTTCAGGTACTTGAGGTTTCATCCACCCCTCGTCGTACGCTCTTTCTATAATGGAATACTCTATATTTTTAATCCCTACAGCTGTCTGATTAAGTCCTAAAACACACGCTGTCTCACATGGAGCAGGACAGACACGCCCTGTAAATTCAGGAAAGTTATTCGTACTCATGAGTGTTCTAAAAGCAGACTCCCACTCACCTCTGTAGACTTGGTCATTAAATTGGGGAATGTTATTGCCCACAGGACAACCATAGTTACTGTGACAAAAAGGAATACCACAATCCATACATCGTGCACCCTGCTCTTTGGTCTCCTCTTCACTTAGAGGCGTAATAAACTCATTATAGTGTTTGATTCGCTCTTCAACAGGAGCTAAGGTGAAATTTTTTCGTTGATACTCTTTAAAGCCTGTTACTTTTCCCATCTTACACCTCCTCCACTTCTTGTTCTTTTTCTTCATCTAAAACACGTTTATAATCTCGTGGCATCACTTTTATAAATTTAGACTTGTTCATATTCCAATCTTCTAAAATAGCATACGCCTCTTTAGAACCTGTATACTTCACATAGTTTTCAATCATCCCTCGTACCTCATCGGCATCCTCTTCTATTTGGTCAAGATCAACCATCTCTTGGTTAATACGCTGTGCAAAAAGATTCTCTTTATCATACACATACGCAACGCCTCCACTCATACCGGCTGCAAAGTTTTTACCTATCTCACCCAAAATCACGACACGACCACCTGTCATGTACTCACATCCATGATCACCAATGCTCGCAACCACCACCTTAGCTCCAGAGTTTCGCACACAGAAACGCTCACCAGCCATTCCATAGATGTACGACTCACCACCAGTCGCCCCATAAAAGGCTACATTGCCTAAAATAACCGTGCTGTTCGCATCAAAAGTAGAGTTACGTGGTGGGTAGAGAATCAATTTTCCCCCACATAAGCCTTTGCCAAAATAGTCGTTGGCATCGCCCTCTACTTCAAAAGTAATTCCAGAGTTAACAAAAGCTGCAAAACTTTGTCCTGCTGTACCATTGGCTTTTATATATATGGTATCGTCAGGCAGTCCCTCTTCTCCATATTTTCTAGTCATCTCTGCTGAAAGCATGGTTCCAACGGTTCGGTGAATGTTGCGTAAACGTATCTCTTTTTTTAGTGGTTTTTTATGCTCAATTGCTTCATGCATAAACGTAATAAGTTCGTTGTCCAATGCCTCATCTATACCGTGATTTTGCTCCATATTTTTAAAAGTATTGTCCTCTTCTCGCACATACATTCTATAAAGTAATTTATCAAGTTGTAGATGTTTCGCTTTCCAGTGTTGTATGCCTTCTTTGGCTTTAAGCTTGTCGACACGACCCACCATTTCATTGACCGTTTTAAATCCAAGTTCTGCCATAATCTCGCGAAGCTCCATCGCTAAGAATTTTACAAAATTGACCACATGTTCAGGTTTACCTCTGTACTTTTTACGTAACTCTTTATCTTGTGTGGCAATTCCTACAGGACAAGTATTCAGGTGACACTTACGCATCATAATACACCCTTCAACAATCAATGCCGAAGTAGCAATTCCCCACTCTTCAGCACCCAATAGCGTAGCAATGGCAATATCTCTTCCCGTTCGTAATTGACCATCGGTCTGAACCACAATCCGACCTCGTAGACCATTTTTAACCAAAGTCTGATGCGTCTCTGCTAATCCGAGTTCCCAAGGAAGTCCTGCGTGTTTTATCGAGGTTTGAGGACTTGCCCCCGTTCCTCCATCATAACCTGAAATAAGTACCACATCAGAGTAAGCTTTTGCTACCCCTGCTGCGATGGTTCCAACGCCTACTTCTGAAACCAATTTGGTGTTAATTCTCGCATTTTTATTGGCATTTTTCAAATCATGAATAAGCTGTTTTAAATCCTCAATACTATAAATGTCATGGTGTGGTGGTGGAGAAATCAGCCCAACCCCAGGAGTTGAGTGTCGTGTCGCTCCAATAATTGCATCAACCTTATGTCCAGGAAGCTGACCCCCCTCACCTGGTTTTGCCCCTTGAGCCAGTTTAATCTGTAACTCTTCGGCATTCACCAAATAGTTGGCCGTTACCCCAAATCGCCCCGAGGCGACCTGTTTGATTTTAGAATTTTTATTCGTACCAAAACGGGCAGCATCTTCACCACCCTCACCTGTATTGCTCTTGGCTCCTATGCTGTTCATCGCCATAGCTAAGGTCTCATGTGCCTCTTGTGAGATAGAACCGTAACTCATCGCTCCTGTGGCAAAACGGGTCATAATGTTCTCAATCGGCTCAACCTCATCAATATCAATCGGTTTTCTCTTTTTAAAATCCAACAGCCCTCTAAGGGTAATAAACTTTTCATTGGTCTCATCAACCGTTTTACTGTACTGTTTAAAAACCGTATAGTCATCATGTCTCGTTGCTTGTTGTAACAAAAAAACATTTTCAGCAGAGACCAAATGACTCTCTCCTCTTTGTCGGTAAGCATACTGTCCACCAACGCCTAAATCATTCGACTCAACTGTCTGTTTAGGATATGCCAACGCATGACACAACAGTGTTTCTACTTCTAAAGTATCCATATCAATTCCACTAATTCTTGAAGGTGTCCCTTTAAAGTAACGCTCTACCAGCTCTTCACTGAGTCCCACAGCTTCAAATATTTGGGCCCCTGTATAAGAACGAATGGTAGAGATACCCATTTTAGACATAATTTTATAAATCCCTTTACCTACAGCTTTAATGTAATTCGCTACAGCTTCCTCTTGGGTTAAATCTTCACGTATAAGATTTCGGGTTCGCATATCTTCTATGGTCTCAAATGCCAAAAATGGATTAATTGCATTGGCTCCATATCCAATCAATGTTGCAAAGTGGTGAATCTCTCTAGGCTCAGCCGACTCAATGACCAATCCACAACTGGTTCGTGTTCCCCTCTCGGTTAAATGCTGATGTACAGCACTGGTTGCCAAAAGTGTAGGAATAGGAGCCAAGGTCTCACTCACTCCTCTAGTAGAGAGGATGATGACCTGATACCCCTCATTAACAGCAGTAGAAGCCTCCTCTTTTACGCGTTCCAAAGCCTCTTTCATATCGCCCTCTTTGGTGGCATCAAAGAGTATTTTTATGGTTTTTGATTTGAAGTTAAATCGACTTACCCCTCTTAGTTTTTCCAGTTGAACATTGGTCAAAATAGGGGAAGAGAGCTTAATAAAATTTCGCTTCTCATCTACTTCTTGAAAAAGATTCCCCTGCGAACCAATATAAGAGGTCAACGACATCACTGACTCTTCTCGTATGGGGTCAATCGGAGGGTTCGTCACCTGTGCAAAGAGCTGATGAAAATAGTTATAGAGATTAATTGAATGATGCGACAACACAGCTAAAGAGGCATCATTTCCCATCGAACCTGTTGCTTCATAAGCATCATTGACCATAGGGGTAATAACCGTTTTTAAATCCTCTAAAGTATAACCATAACATTTTTGCCGTTGTAAAACCGTCTCATGATTGGGCTGTTTGACTTCTCTGTTGAGTGGTAGGTCATCTAAATTAATTTTCTGATTTTTGATCCACTCTTCATAAGGATGTTCTTTGGCTATCTGCGTTTTTATCTCATCATCCGAGATAATTTTACCCTGCTCTACATCAACCAAAAACATCTTACCTGGTTGCAGTCGTCCTTTTAAAACAATATCTTCACTTGGAAATTCCAAAGCTCCCTGTTCTGAAGCCATCACCACAATATCATCTTTGGTTAAAGAGTAGCGAGAAGGACGTAAACCATTTCTATCCAGTGTCGCACCAATAAACTTGCCATCCGTAAAGGCAACCGATGCTGGCCCATCCCACGGTTCCATAAACGTAGCATGGTACTCATAAAAAGCTTTTCGCTCTGAGGTCATCTCTTCATCTCTCCATGCTTCAGGAATCATCATGGTCATAACATGAGGTAAAGAACGACCTGCTAAGGTCAAGAGTTCTATAACGTTGTCCAGTATCGAACTGTCACTTCCTTTGGCTTCATTAATCAAATACGGGTAAATTTTATCCAACTCATCATCGGTAAAGAGTTTTGAACTCAAAAGCGATTTTCGAGCTCTCATCCAGTTGATGTTCCCTCGCAAGGTGTTGATTTCTCCATTATGAGCGATGTATCTAAAGGGTTGAGCCAAAGGCCATGAAGGAAAAGTATTGGTCGAGAAACGACTGTGTACCAAGGCAATGGCAGATTCATAATCTTCATCATTTAAATCAGCAAAATAGAGAGGTAACTGCTCGGTAATCAACTGACCTTTATACGAAATAGTCTTATGGGACATCGAAGGCATATAGAAGTATCCCGTTCCTCGAATAGGGGAAGCAGTCACACGTGACTGGGCATATTTTCGGATAACAAACAGTTTTCTCTCAAAGGCATCGGTATCAATATCATCAGCCTTTTTAATAAACACCTGTTTAACAATAGGCTCTGTCGCTTTAACACTCTCACCCAAAGCGTCATTGACCGTAGGAACTCTTCGCCAACCCAAACACTCTTGCCCCAACTCCTCTATACACTGTTCAACAATACTCTGCGTCTCACTGTAAGCAGCTGGGTCTCGTGGAATAAACACCACCCCAACACCATAAGAGCCAAATGGTGGTAGCTCCTCTTTTATTCCTGCCTCTTTAGCAACTCTACGCATAAACTTGTCGGGCATTTGGGTCAAAATACCAGCACCATCACCAGCATTTTTCTCAGCTCCTACAGCCCCTCTGTGCTCTAAGTTGGCTAAAAGTTCTAAGCCTTTTGAAACAATGTCGTGAGACTGTTTTCCTTTTAAATGGGCGACAAACCCCACACCACACGCATCATGTTCAAACGCTGGATCATAAAGCCCTTCTTTACATGGATAGCACTCTAATTTCATCGATTATCACTCCTCATCAATTTATTTAGTTAAAGCTTATAAAAATAATTTTTTTATCTTATATTTATAATATCGAAATTACTTTATAAGGGCTTTAAAGTTTCTCTTCGTTATATTTGAAAAAATATTGCTCATATATTACCTATAATTATCAAAAGCTAAAATGAGTTACAATACAATCAATAAAAAATAGACTTCTTGCAAAACTCAAGAACTCTAATAGGACAAACAAATGAAAAAGACCATTCTTATTTCACTACTTTTAGGTTGTATGACTGCAACGCTTATGGCTAAAGAGCCAATAATACTTCCTGCATCATCAAATTTTACGCTTGGCAAATATGGATCATTTAAATTTGAAAAAGCAAATGACAATGTTTTCATTATGCATGGACCAATCGTTAGCCCCAACAAAGAAAATGAGGGGTTCATGAATAACCCTGCTGTAATCGAAGGGGAACATGGCTTAATCGTTATTGATCCAGGTGGAAACTACAATGTCGGAAAAAAGATATTAGCCCAAATTGAAAATGTCAGTAAAAAACCAATTCTCGCTGTATTAAACACCCATAAACATGGAGACCATTGGTTTGCCAATAAAGCGATTGTCGAGAAATATCCTAAAGTTGATATTTATGCTCATCCAAATATGATAAAAGCTGTCAAAGAACAAGGAGAAGCCGAAGTTTGGTATGGGATTTTGAGCCGTACAACAGGTAATTTAGAAGGAACTAAAACTTTTGCTTTTCCTACAAAAGAGTTAAAAGATGGTCAAAAGATTGAAGTTGATGGTCAAAATTTTGAAGTAATGCACCCTACTGTCGCTCACTCAGATACCGATTTATTAATTACGCATATCAACTCTAAAACCCTCTTTTTAGGTGACAATGTCATGCGTGGTCGTTTAGGAAGCTTTGATGATTCCTCTTCTATTTTAGGAAATATTGAACTCTTAGAAGCTGTTAAAAATGATACCAATGCCACCCTCTATGTGCCTGGTCATGGATTTTCAGGAAACAAAGATGAAACCATAGATCCATTTTTAAACTATCTAAAGGTCTTATCCATCGAAGGTCAAAAAGCCTATGAGGATGATAAAGAATCTTATGAAGTCAAAGATGAAGTAATGAAAAAACTAATCCATTTAAAAGATTGGGATGCTTTTGAAAAAAACATGGCTGCACATCTAAACAAAGTAATGATAGAAATAGGTGAAGCCGAACTTGAAGAAGATGATGAGAAGGAAGAGGAAGATGATGAGGAGTAAAAACTGCCCAAAAAGAGCAGTAAACTCAGGTTACTACCTTTGCAACATCTCAATAATGGGCTTAGCCAACTCCAATGCCTGTCCACGGTGCGAAATGGCTTTTTTAACCTCATCATCCAGTTCACCTAGAGTCTTATCGTACCCTGAAGGAATGAACATGGGATCATATCCGAAACCTTTTTCACCCTTCGTACCGGCTATTACATCTCCGTGCATCCAACCATGGACAACATACTCTCCATACTTACTGACTATAGCAATGGCAGCCGTATAATAGGCAGGAGTTCGTTCAACACCTTTTTCTTTAAGGGCATCAATGAGTTTGTAAAGGTTCTCTTTATCACTTGCTCCAACTCCGGCATAACGTGCTGAATAAATTCCGGGTTCACCACCCAAC
Source organism: bacterium (assembly GCA_018822805.1). Lineage (GTDB taxonomy): Bacteria > Campylobacterota > Campylobacteria > Campylobacterales > Sulfurovaceae > UBA1140. Next base: position 10,473 of record JAHJJU010000052.1, on the reverse strand, counting down.
AGTGAAACAGAAATTCCACTATCATCAGAGATAACAATATAGTTCTCATCAGCTAATTTTTCATAAATGGTACGGGCTTTAATAAGAGCATTACCTTTAAAAGTATCAGCATCTTCAATGATTTCCATCTCACCTAAAATCTCTGAAAAAGCCATCACTTCAGCTTCACACATTGCTTTGAACTCTCTTAATTTCCCTTTGTTACCCGTTGCTAGAACTATTTTCATTAACTCTTAACCTTTTCTATATATAATGAGAGAAATTTTATCTTATTGGAGATATTAATATGTTTAAACAAATACTGCCCCTCAGTTCCATTATAGGTCTGAGATTTTTCGGACTCTTTATCGTCCTACCTGTACTTTCGGTCTATGCCTTGGGCTTAGAGGGAGCGACTCCATTTCTAGCAGGTGCTGCCATGAGTGGGTATGCCTTTACTCAAGCCATTTTTCAAGTCCCTTTCGGAAAGCTCAGTGACAAAATAGGACGAAAAACTACGCTGCTTATTGGTCTGCTTATTTTTATTGTGGGTTCAGTAATGTGTGCTTTAAGTGACAATATTTACATGTTACTCATAGGTCGTTTTTTGCAAGGTGCAGGAGCCATTGGTTCGGTAGTAACAGCCATGATAGCTGACTTGGTAAAAGAGGAACAACGTGCCCATGCCATGGCAATTATGGGTGGTGTTATTGCCATGAGTTTCTCAGCTGCGATGATTATTGCTCCAATTGTAGGGGGTCACTGGGGTGTAGATAAACTCTTTTGGTTAACGGCCATACTCTCTATTTTAGCTTTGGTTATTCTCTTTACGGCTGTTCCAAAACCTCCAAAGATTGTACACAGCTACAGTGAAGAGGAATCACAAATGAAGGAAGTTTTTAAAGACAAAGCTTTAACCCGTATGTACATTACCTTTCTCTTTCACTCTTCTATTATGACCATGGCATTTTTTATCATTCCTATTGTTATGACCCACAGCATCGCTGATGGTGGTTTTGGTTGGGAAAAAGCTGAACTGTGGAAGGTCTATCTACCTGCTATTGTTTTAGGTATCTTAGCCATGGGTCCTTCTGCTGTATTTGGTGAAAAGTATGGAAAAGGGAAAGAGGTCTTTATGATCTCTGTTGTCTCTATTCTATTGGGCTTTTTGGCAATGGGTTTTGCCGGTTCATCATGGCTCTTTGCTGTTGGGGTTTCTCTTTTTATGATAGGGTTTATGATGTTTGAACCCTTACTACAAAGTTTTGTCTCGAAGTTTGCCAAAGTCCATCAAAAAGGGGCTGCACTTGGTGTTGCCAATACCTTTGGGTATATCGGCATTACATTGGGAGGACTTATAGCAGGATACCTCATGCAACACTTTAACCGAGAGGTACTGGCAATGGTTGTTGCTGTTATTGCCATTGCATGGTTTATCTGGGTGGCGACCATGCCAAGCCCGAACAACCGTGGGAATGTCTACCTGCCACTGGATATTTTTGACCGTGAGAAAGTAGCAGCTTTAACCGACCATCCAGCCATTGTTGAGTCGTATGTGAATGAAACTGAAAATGTCGCTGTTGTTAAATATGAAAAAGATATGATTGATGAAGATGAAGTTCGAGGTTTATTGAGCTAATAACCTCTCCTGCTATAAGGCAAGTTTTTTACTTGCCTTATACTCTTATATTTTTTATAATCTCTTCCTAAGTACCTGACCATAATAAATGACATATTTTAATGAAATGAGTTTGCCTTAGATTTGTGACCAACTAGACGAAGGACTAGCCTTAGCTAATTCGAGGATGGTTGGTTGCAAAGATGAGGCAAAATCATTTCACCCTACGGGCGATAAGAAAAAGGCACATCTACTGCGTTAGATTTTCTTGACTTAGCTAAGGCTAGGACTTCAAAAATCTGCCTTGTACCTGCACCTTTTTCTTATCGTTAAAATATGCCATTTATTATGGTCAGGTACTTATCACCTTAAATTATATATTTTAATAAACAATTTTAACCACAAAAAGTGAAAAATAGTGACACATTTAAGCCAAAGAGCTGTATCATAAAATATCAGGAGCGAATATGAAAACGATAATAATTTTATTATTACTAACAACATTTTACACGTTTGCACAAACATTTGATGTTAATATCTCATTGACGACGCATAACAACAGTGAGTTTGGAGAGTGGAAACTTACAAAAGTTTCCCCCAACAGTTTGGATTCCATCTTTAGAGGAAAAATTATTAGACTCGATAGTCGGGTAGCTCCTTTCTATATCGAATCTTCAGATATTGAGATTTTTGATAAAGAACTCTATGTCAATCACTTTCTAAAGCAGGGATATTATACCTTACAATGGATAGCCAAAAAAGGCACGCTTGGTGACGAAATATGGGAAGTTAGTAGTGCTACCAAAACCTTTTTAAAAGAGAGTGATTTTTACAAAAGTTATGAAGCACAAGAAGGCTGGGAAGAGATAGATTGGTCAATGGTTTTAGCTGACTACATCAACAGTACCATTGCTACCCTGCCGACCTATAACCTAGAGATTAGCAATCGCTCTCAAAAACCAATTAAAGTTATAGAGTTTTATACCAAGACCCTCTACACAACAGGGGGAGAAGCCAGTCCTGGAGGAGCCTATTTCCCAACAGTGAATAAACTAAACTTCTTATCCCTTCATTGGAACAAAAAAAACAGTTTAAAATTAATAAAACTGGTCATCATACAAGCTCAAAAAAGTGCACGTATTCCACTCTCTATCTTTGTAGAAAAAGGAGCACAGGGTGATGGTCCGGGGCAATTAACCGTAGCACTATTTATAAAATATAGGGAAGAGGGAAAAGTAAAAGAGGAGTTGCTAACGATTCTAAATCAATCGGAAGATTATGGTTACTTAACAGGATGGTAAGACCACCCTGTCATGATAGAAATTAAAATTATTTCAATTCTATCTTTGCTGACTTTTTAAGTGTGCTTGTCATCTCTTTAATTTTAGCAGTGAATGCTTCACCACTTAACTCATCTTTAATTGATGATTCAACTTCTTCAAACTTTCTAGTTCCGGCATCTTTTCGATCATCTAAATAGATAACATGATAACCAAACTGTGTTTTTACAGCTGCTTTTGTAAACTCACCTTTTTTAAGTTTATTGGCTGCTGCAGAAAATTCCGGTACCATTCTCTCAAGTTCAAACCAACCTAAATCACCACCATTTGGTCCTGAAGGTCCCGTTGATTTCTCTTTAGCAAGTTTAGTAAATTCAGCTTTTACATCTTTGGCTTTTTCTAAAGTTTTAATAATCTCTGTAGCATTATCTTCGTCTGTAAGCAAGATATGACTGGCTTTTAATTTTGTAGGTGTTTGATACTTACTTGTATTCTTCTTGTAATATTCTTCTAATTTGCTTTTACTTAGACCCTCTTCAATCTTTTTCATCTCTTTTTTCATCCAGATGTCTAAAAGCAAACCTTTTTTCAACTCTTCCAATTGCTCTTTATACTCTTTTGAGTTTGCAATATCTGTCTTTTGGGCAGCTTGGGCAAGTAATTTTCGCTCCACTACCATATCTAAAACTCTTTTTTGCATTTCAGGGTTTAAGCTAGCAAACTCCATTCCTGAAGGTCCCATGGTCATGTCAATGTCGAGTTGGGTAATCTCATTACCATTAACTGTACCATACTTACTCTCTGCATGAGCTACTGTCATAAGCATTAAGGATGCCAAAGCAATCGTTATCGTTTTTTTAATCATAAATAACCTTTATATTTTAAATTTATTTTACACATTATATTTACTTAATGTAAACAAAGAATTAATGATTTAACATTTTCCTAAATCAACAGCTTTATACTCAACATCCATCAAAGCACACGCTCTTTTCATGACATTTTCAATGGTAAATCCAAACTTTTCAAACAACTGCTCAGCAGGAGCTGAAGCACCGAATGTCTCCATACCTAAAACATCATCAGCATATCGGTAAAACTCGGTTGCCGTTGCAGCTTCAACAGCCAATACTTTGGTATCTTTAGAAAGCACTTTAGCTTTATAGTCAGCATCTTGCTCATTAAAGAGGTCTAAACAAGGCACAGAAACAACGTTTGCTTTAATACCAAGCAGTTCTAAATGACAGGCTGCTTGTAGACAAAGCATTAACTCTGAACCTGATGCCATGAGTGTAAAGTTTGCATTTTCACGTGCTTTGACAATGTACGCCCCATTGGCTACTTCACCAAAATCTCTTTTTGGTTTTAATGTTTGAAGGTTTTGACGAGAAAGTACAAATCCATGAGGTGCTTTCATACTTAATGCTGTTCTCCATGCTTCTACATTCTCTGTTGCATCAGCCGGTCTCCATACATAAAAGTTTGGTAAGGCTCTAAACTGGCTTATGTGTTCAATAGGCTCATGAGTAGGTCCATCTTCACCCACACCGATACTGTCGTGTGTCCAGACAAAAAAGTTTTGAATGTTCGTTAACGCAGCAATTCTAGCAGATGGTTTGAGGTAATCAGAAAAGACAAAGAAGGTTGCATTAAATGGAATTACTGTTCCGTAAAGTGCCATTGCATTGGTCATCGCAGCCATCGAATGTTCACGAATACCAAAGTGCATGTTACGCCCTTTAGGGAAGTCGCCCATATCTTTTAACTCGGTTTTGTTTGATGGTGCCAAGTCAGCCGACCCACCGATAAACGATGGAAGAGCTTTAGCAATGGCATTTAAAATTTTACCATTACTGTCACGGGTTGCCATAGCAGTACTCTCTGAAAAATCAGGGAACTCAATCGCTGAAAAATCAGGATTAAGCAGTCTCTCCATCGCTTCGTTTTGCTCAACAAGAGGTGCCTCCTTATGACGATGAATCCACTCTTTTTCATAGAGCTCACCATTCTCAATCGCACATCTAAATCGTACCAATACATCTTCGGGAATATGGAAAGTCTCAGCAGGAAACTTCTCTTTGGCTTTTGACTCAGCAATAATTTGATTACCCAATGGAGCTCCATGAGTATGGTGTGTTCCTTCTAATTCACCGGCACCTTTACCTATAATCGTATTGGCAATAATAATGGTCGGTTTGGTCGCTGTTTTCACTTCCTTTAATGCTTTATCAATGTCCTCATAACAGTGACCATTAATCTTCTTGACATCCCAACCCTGTGCTAAAAATCTCTGCTCAACATCTTCACTCCATGCGATGCTGGTATCACCCTCAATGGTAATCTCATTGTTGTCATAAATCAGTACCATGTTGTTCAGCTTTAAATGCCCTGCTAACGAACATGCCTCATATGAAATACCCTCTTGTAAATCCCCATCGCCACAGAGACAGTAAACTTTATGGTCAATCAATTCACAGGTTTCAGAGTTGACTTGGTTTCCTGTATATTTTGCAGCCATGGCAAAACCAACAGCATTAGCAACTCCTTGTCCCAATGGTCCTGTAGTCATCTCTATGCCATCAGTATGTCCATACTCAGGATGACCCGGTGTTTTAGAATCTAATTGTCTAAAGCTCTTTAAATCCTCTAAAGAGACATCATATCCCCAAAGATGCAAAAGAGAGTAGATAAGCGATGAAGCATGACCACCGGAAAAAATCAAACGGTCACGATTTAACCACTTTGCATTTTTAGGATTATGTTTAAGATGTTCACTTAAAACCACGGCGATATCAGCAAGCCCCATTGGTGCACCGGGGTGTCCTGAGTTTGCTTTTTGAACCATGTCTGCTGCTAAAAATCGGATGGTATTTGCCATCTTTTTACGCATAATATTTTGCTCTGTCATTGCCATTTAAATTCCTTTGAAATAATTAAAAAATAGATTTAGCAGTGCAAAATAATTATTTTACACTACAAAAGCCATTAGCTTCTGTGTCGGTAGAGATACTGTTGGATAATAGAATTAAGTGCTTTTTGTAGATTTTTATCAAAATTATTGAATCGCTCTTCTAGATCTTTGGCTAACGCTTCAGCCTCTTCCATACTTTTTTCTAAACCTATAAGGTTAATGAAGGAATTTTTGTCGGTATCATTTCCTGTGGTTTTTCCTGCCTCTTCTTCACTCTGCGTCTCGTCGATGATGTCGTCTTGAATTTGAAACAGTAATCCTAAATCAATACCAAAATTATAAAGTTCTTCTTGTTTTTGTTTCTCCAAGCCAACAATCACAGCACCCATCAGTAAGGATGTTGCTATAAGTTTGGCTGTTTTATTGGTATGCAGTACTTTGACTTGTTCAAGGGTTAACGGTTCATTTTCAAAATGCAAATCAATCGATTGACCCAATACCATACCATAAGTACCACCATCACGTGCCAACAATTCAACCAATTTAATTTTAATATCATCACGTAGAGAAGCTTTGGCTATGTGGTAAAATGCTTCTGTATTCAGTGCATCTCCGGCTAAAATGGCTGTAGCTTCATCATAAGTCACATGCAATGTCTCAAAACCACGACGTAGAGGGGCATTGTCCATCGCCGGTAAATCATCATGAATCAGTGAATACGTATGTAAAAACTCCAATGCCAAAGCAGGAGCCAAAGCCCCTTCAAAAAGCAAAGGCTCGTAAGCTTCTACCACAGAGAGCAATAACATGGGACGAAAACGCTTACCCCCAGCCAACAACATTGCAGCTAGGGAATCGTTGTAGTGTGGATGAAAAGTCTGTACGGTTGGTAAGTTTACTTGTAGATAAGCTTCAAATCTTTGCATAAATTAGTCTTGTTTTTTTGGCGATATTATAGCCAAATATGTTATAAAATGTAATATTTTTGTGAAATTAAAGGGTGATTTTGTATGTTTAAATTTATAAAGGTGGAAAGACCACCTTTTGACAACAGATTATACTGCTGTTACGTTCTCAGCTTGTGGACCTTTTTGACCTTCACCGATTTCGAATGTTACAGCTTGACCATCAGCTAGAGAAACACGACCACCACTTGGGTTGTTTACTTGTCTGAAGTGTACAAAAACGTCAGCTCCTCCACTTGCTTGCTCTATAAATCCATAACCTTTTTCATCGTTAAACCATTTCACAGTTCCATTAACTAATTCTGCCATTGTCGTACCTTTTGTAAATATATAACTCTTCTAAAGAAATCAATCTTTAAATAAAGTCGAATCAAAATAGAGAAGAAATATATTTCCACACTCATCTTTCATCTACAAGTATTATAGCTTGTTTAATTAAAACTAAATCTATATTCTTGTAAAAAAATAAAAATATGACAAAATGCCATATTTTGACTCTTTTTTTTGAAATTTTAGTATACTCTTTTTTATGTTTTTTCATCTAGATATTGACTCATTTTTTGCATCGGCTGAACGCACTTTAAACCCACAATATAGGGGAGTACCTATTGCTGTTGGTGGTCGTTCCAACTTAGAAATATTCAATAAAAAACGTACCCATATTAAACTCATGAACGATAACTCAGGAGCCTTTGTCTCTCCTGTATTTTACAGTCAAAAGAAAAAAAGTTTTGAATCTTTTTTTGTAGACCATATTAACGGTCAAAGAAAAATACGAGGCATCATAACCACAGCCTCTTACGAAGCCAGAGCCTTTGGAGTCCAAACAGCTATGCCCATAGCTCAAGCCCTACAACTCTGTCCACAGCTCATTGTAATCCCTTCCAACTATCCTCTTTATCATCAAATTTCAAGAAAACTTACCCAATACATGGAAAAAAACATTCTAAAAATTGAACAATTTAGCATCGATGAGTTTTTTGGAGACCTCTCAGGATGGGTAAAAGAGGAAAATGCTTATGGTTTTGCCCTTCATCTTCGTGATGATATTTACAAAAATTTTAAAATTCCTGTCTCGATTGGTATTGCTCCTTCAAAGTGGATTGCCAAAATCGCCACCGAAAAAGCCAAACCTTTTGGTATTTTTCAAGTACAAAAAAATTCTGACTTTATTCAAGACATTCCCATAGAAGCATTCCCCGGTATCGGTAAAGCCTTTCAAAAACGCTTAAAAACACACAACATTCACACCTTAGGAGAGATACAAGCCAATAAAACGCTTTTTGAATCATGGAAAAAACCGGGCATTCAACTCTACAACCGAGTCATGGGCATAGACAACGAATTCATAAACCTAAAGTCACCTAGAAAATCCATCGGTATCTCACGAACCTTTGACCCCATAAGAGACCCAAACGAAGTACGCCGAAGGGTGGTCATAATGGCACGACACATCGTCTACATGGTCATAAAACTAAAAGTCAACCCTACCACTTACTATCTAAAGCTGAACTACGAATATGGCATCAAAGAGAAATCCAGCCGAACCCTACACCATCTCTTTTCAGAAGAGCTTTTTAAAAGTCAACTCTTAGCCATGTACGACCACATGCCCCACAAAACCCACGGAGCCATAAAGCTGACCATTAATGTATCCAATTTTAATGAGTTACAGACAAAGACCCTCTCACTGTTTGATTTTGAAGAAGATGTCAAAAAAGCCCTGTTGAGTGAAAAAATTCAGAATTTAAGGGATAGATTTGGATTGGACATCATTAAGAGTGGAGTAGAATTATAAAAAATAATGATTCAGTGCTATAATAAACAATGTTAAAAAATAAGTTTTACAGACTCGCTCATCACTTTAGTACAAATGAAAAACTCATTAACTCTTTATGGCGTGAAATTCATACCGAATACACTGAACCTCATAGACATTACCACACACTTAAACATCTTGAACATATCTACAAAGAACTTGAAGGTCTTGCTTTAAATCCACTAATTGAGTTTGCTATCTTTTACCATGATATTGTTTATAATGTTGAGAAAAATAATAATGAAGAAGAGAGTGCCTTACTTGCATGTAAAAGGTTGAACACATTGGGTGTAAAAGAAGGATTTAGAAACGATGTTTCTCAACTCATTCTTCTTAGTAAGAGACATGAACCTACAGCTGTAGAGAACTATAAACTATTTTTAGATGCTGACATAGGCATACTTGGGGCATCACCTTCTGATTATGAACGATACATTCAAAACATACGAAAAGAGTATTGTATCTATGCTGAGAGTACCTATAATAATGGCAGAAAAAAAGTTCTTTCCCACTTTTTAGAAAAACCCAGACTCTATCAAAGTGATTACTTTTACAACCGATACGAAGAACAAGCACGAACAAATATTTTAACCGAATATCATCAGATTAGAGTATAATTTGACACTTAACTACAAAGGAAGTCCATGTGTGACTTTAACAACTTAACCGATGAAGAGAAACTTCATTATCATCAACTCCTAACCACCTGTGCTAACAATTTTGGTGGTCTTAATTTCTTTTTACAACTTATAGAAGGTTTACGAAAGAGTACTCCTCATCCACTCTGTAGTAGACACCAAGACTTCTTAGGTGATTTAGGAACCATTCGATGGGGAAAAACCATCTTTAATGACAAAATCCAGCTTATAGAAAAAATGAGAAAAGTAAAAAATGAAAATGGAAGTTTTCTACCAAATAAAGAGAGTAAAGAGTATAAAAAGGTATTAAATCTAGTACGAACACTAAGCCCAATTACATTTTCAGTAAGACCAGCATTAAGAGAAGACGGAGAAGGTTTTGATTTTCAAGCATTTGATAAAATAGATAATCAAACAACAAGGCTAAACCCTATATTTGAAGCTCTATTCTTCTGTTCAATAGAGACAGTTAAAAAGATATTAAATTATAGAAAATAAGATTCCCATTAAAATAATGGGAAATCTCAAGAAAGAAGTATTTTATTCTTTGTCTTTTGAAGAAGATTTTTTAGCTTCACTTTTTTTATCACTACTTTTTTTAGCAGACTCTTTCTTAGTAGAGCTTTTTTTAGCAGATTTTTTACCACCACAAGCAACTGACTTGGTATCATTCTTAACATTAGAAACAAGTGCTTTACCAAACCCTTTAATCTCTAAAAGATCCTCAGCCGACTTTAATTTGGTTGATTTCCGATACTTAATAATTGCATCAGCTTTTTTGTTACCAATACCCTTGATACACATTAATTCATCTTTCGATGCCGTTTGAACATTAATTGAGAAAAGAAATGAAATAGAAATGACCATAAAAAATAAAATTTTTTTCATGTAAAACCTTTGTAATAATTTAATTGCAAGTTATTATATTGAATAATTCTTAAATTTATTTTATAAAATCTTAAGATAACTGAAGGAGGAATCATGAAGAAATGTTTTACTTTGATCAGTGCAGCATTTGTTTTTGCAATTTTGTCTACGCCAGTCATGGCTGAAAATTCATCTGTTGAGCTTGGGAAAAAACTTTTTAACGAACCTGGCTTAGGCGCATCGAAAAACGACAAAAACTGCAACACCTGCCATAATAACGGCAAAGGGCTTGAAAATGCAGGAGGCAACCCGAAGCTTACTGAAATAATCAATAAATGCATCACCGGTCCCCTGGAAGGTGAAAAAATTGATGGCCGGACTGTTGCAATGCGTTCT
>JAHJJU010000051.1 GCA_018822805.1 bacterium | reverse complement strand
CGATCTTTTATTATAAAATTACATTATAATAAACTTTTAAGTGGTTATTAAATTAGTTCTAAAATTTTATAGTACAATGTTAGAATAAAGGTAAAAGATGAATTTAAATAGACTCCATACTTCTTTGGAACGCCATTTTGAGGTTGTTGAGAAGATCATACTCTCCCGTCAGGATGCCATTACAGGCTTGTTGCCTGCGAGTACAGCTGTTAATGCTCATGGTGATTATACCGATGCATGGGTTAGGGATAATGTTTACAGCATCTTAAGTGTTTGGGGATTGGCACTGGCCTATCGTAAACATGATGAGAAGCATTATCGTAGTTATTTCTTAAGTCAAAGTGTCGTAAAGTTAATGAGGGGTCTTTTGATGGCGATGATGCGACAGTCTGATAGAATTGAGACTTTTAAAGTGACACACAATCCTACGGATGCTTTACATGCCAAATATGGAACCAAAACAGGTCTAGCAGTTGTGGGTGATGACGAGTGGGGGCACCTGCAATTGGATGCAACCTCACTCTTTTTATTGATGATGGCACAAATGACGGCTTCGGGACTGCGTATTGTTTACACCATGGATGAAGTGGATTTTGTTCAAAACTTGGTGCACTATATCAGTCATACCTACTGTACAGCCGACTATGGAATTTGGGAGAGAGGAAATAAGATTAATCATGGGACAACTGAGATTAACGGTAGTTCCGTAGGTATGGCAAAGGCTGCACTAGAAGTAATGGATGGTTTTAATCTATTTGGAGAAGTTGAAAGTGAGGAAGGGATAATTCATGTTATCTCTAGTGATGTGGCTCGTTCACGTTTTACTTTGCAAGGCTTACTTCCAAGAGAGTCTATTTCTAAAGAGACGGATGCTGCACTGTTGAGTATTGTCGGTTATCCTGCTTATGCTGTAGAAGATAAAAAATTACTTAAGCGTACCCGTGACAAAATCATTAAAAAACTGGCTGGAAATTATGGCTGTAAACGTTTTTTACTTGATGGACATCAGAGCAGTATAGAAGATTCAAGTCGTTTACATTATGAGCCATCGGAATTGGCAGAATTTAAAGATATTGAGTCGGAATGGCCTCTCTTCTTTACCTATCTGCTTTTGGATGCTTTGATGCGTGAGGATGAAGATGAAGTTAAACATTGGCATGAAAAACTAAAACCTCTTTTTGTTGAACAAGATGGAGAACAGCTTTTACCTGAGCTTTATATTGTTCCTAAAGCGTTGGTTGAAGCAGAGAAAGAAACTCCTGGTAGTCAAATACGTGTGGCAAATGAAAATGTACCTTTGGTGTGGGCACAGAGTCTCTACATGTTATCGGATATGATGCTGGATGGTCTTTTAGCTCCGGAAGATCTTGATCCTTTAAATCGTCGTCAACGTATAGGGTATACATCAAATCCAACGCCTTTGGTACCTATTTTGGCTGAGAATGAATTTGTAAAACAGCATCTTCATGTGCTTGGATTTAACAGTGAAACGGTTGAAGAGTTGAAATCTATCAGGATTGCTCATGCAAGTCAGCTCTCTAAACTGCATACGCTTTTAGGAAAAAATGAAAAACTCTCTTTGACGGGTAGACCACTAATGGTTTCACGAACCATGACCACAGCACGTTTACATCTTCTTGAGGGAAAAGAGACGATATTTCTTCCCTATTATTTTAACCCTGAAGGTTTTTACTTTAGTAACGATAACAAACTTTTGGTTGAACATTTCCGTGCGTCATTGCAGTTTCTTTCTAAGCAGTGGGATGGCGTTAAACAGCCAATTATCCCGATGTTGGTACGAGAATCGATGCTTACGGATATTAATAGGGTAGCACTGCTTGAACTTTTATCCGATATCAAAAAAGGTGAAAGTGAAACTGTAGAGATAGAGACAGGGTCTTTAGAAGAACTTTTAAGTAAGGCGTCGGTAGAACGTATTGATTGCTTAAAAGGGTTTGCTTTTGAAAATGCTCAGTTGTCACATAAAGAGTTAAGTATTTCTCTTTGTGTTGATGATATCACTCAACCTCAAATAGTTGAGAATATACATGAACTTGATACCTATGTTGATGACTCTTTGGTCTATACCTTATTAGGAAACAGTAATCATTTGGTTAAGACACATGCACTGGAGTTGTTGTGGGAGCGTCAAGGAAAAGAGTTTGAAGTTCTAACCCAAGAGGGGACGGTTACGCTCGCATCAATTGCTGAAAAACTTTATGAGTCGGCAACCGTTTGTGATGAGTGGGTTGCTGTACGTCGTATAGCAGAGTTAACAGGGAAATATGATGATCGTTTAGAAGATGTTTTATTGGATATTACTATCCATCAAAAGCGTTTGGGTGTAGGACGTGCGTATGATGGAAGAGCAACATTCTCAACTTCACATAGCAGCAGTGTTATTATAGAAACCATCGCAGCATTTTGTGGTGACAATGTTGCCGAGAACGTATTGACTCAAGAAATTATTTTACATCTTGGACAGTTAATACGAACGGAACCGGAACTTTTTGAGACGATGTTAACTTTACGTACATGGTATTTTATTCAACTTCTAATAGGGAATATTGGTCGAAAAGCCAATATACCGATGAGTGCTGCTTATGAAGTGCTCTTAGGGTTGGCTCCTCATTCGATTTATAATCGACTTCGATTAATTTTAAAAGAGTTTACAGAAGAGGTGACCTATTTTCGTAATCAAGAAAATTTACAATCATCCGGGGTCTTGTCGTTGGAGTCTCTTTCACCAACATCATTGACAAGTGAATTGAGCAGCATTGAAAACTGGGCACAATGGCGTGAAGAGAGAGGAATGTTAGGCTTGCGTTCTGAAAAATTCTATAAAGACATTTGGTATTTGTTACGACAATGTCAAGGCTTGGTGATTGGTAATAAATATGATGCACAAAATCGTATGGGATCAGCGTTGACGTTGGATTCAACAGCAGGTGAACACAGTTTTGCGTTAATTGTAGATACCTTGTTACAAAGAATTCATGCTCCTGATTATCGTCAGCTCAACATTGAAGCTTTAGAAAGTATGTCACGGGTTTTTAAAGAGAACCCGAATTTTTATGTTGAGAACGATTTGGTTTTAGATATTTTAATTGGTCATGCTGTACGTTTTAAATGGGAAAAAAGTACCAATTTTGATAATTATAATGACCACCGATCAGCAGCATGGGAAGCATTTTATAAGCTTTCTCCAAAAGAGACGGATGAAGCATTTATAGGTGCATTGATGGAGTTGATTGCTCCCAAAGAGTCAGAAAATGAGTAAGGAGAAGAAGATGATACTCGCAGGGGACATAGGAGGAACCAAAACAAATTTGGCACTTTATGCCGTGGTCAAAGGGCAATTAGAAATGCAGGTACAACATCAGTTTCCCAGTCGAGATTTTTCTTCATTGACCGATGTGATTATTGCTTTTGAAGAAAAAACGGATATGCCTCAGATTGATGCTGCTTGTTTTGGGATTGCAGGACCTGTTATAGAGGGGCGTTGTCGTACGACCAATTTACCATGGGACATTACTACAGCTGATTTACAAAAGCATCTAAAGAGTACTCAAGTCCGTCTTTTGAATGATTTAGAGTCAACAGCCTATGGTATGTTGTATCTTGCAGACGATGAGTTTGTAACGCTCAATCCAACCGGACGAGCGACAAATGCAAACAGAGCAGTCATTGCAGCCGGAACAGGACTTGGAGAGGCGATGTTGTATTATGATGGTAGAGATTATCATCCTATTGCTTCTGAAGGTGGGCACTGTGATTTTGCACCCGTGACAGCACAACAAGATGAACTTTTACGATGGATGCGTAACCGTTATCCCGGACATGTCAGTTATGAAAGAATTTTATCAGGACCAGGTATCTACACACTTTATGAGTTTTTAGCACAGAGTGGTTTTGCACCCGAGCCTCATTCGATGTTACAGATTGAAGAGGGAAAAGACCGTAGTGCGATGGTAAGTGAATGTGCTTTAAAAGCAGGTGACCCTTTATGTTTAGAGGCATTGCGTCTTTTTGCTGAAATCTATGGTGCTGAAGCCGGAAATCTTGCTTTAAAGAGCATGTCATTAGGTGGAGTTTACATTGGTGGGGGGATTGCTCCTAAAATTTTACCCATTATTACCAACAACCATTTTATGAGGGGGTTTACAGGAAAAGGGCGTTTTGAAGAGATGTTACGAGGTATGGAAGTGAAAGTCTCTTTAAATCAAGAAACAGCTTTAATAGGAGCTGTACACTTTGCAAAAGATAAACTTTTATAATTGAATAAAAAATAACCAAAAGTATTATAGGTTTTTCTTTGGGTTAGGTTATACTTACAGAAAAATTATAGAAAGTAAAGGTAAGCTATGGCTGAAGTAGAAAGTTTATGTGATATTGTTATTTTTGGAGGGCATGGTGATTTAGCATTTAGAAAGTTAATGCCGGCACTGTATCACTTAAGTAATAATGGATATTTAAATAAAGAGAGCCGAATTATTACAGCGACAAGAGTATCGATGAGTAATGAAGCACATTGTGATTTGGTGAAAGTCAAGTTAGAAGAATTTTTAGAAGAGGGTGCTTTTGATGAAGAAAAATTTAATTATTTTAAAGAACAACTTCATGTGGTCATTATAGATTTTGGTGATAATCAGAGTTATAAAGGTCTTTCTACACTTTTAGGAAACTACCCACAGAGGGATAGAATAAATTATCTTTCAACAGCACCGGACTTTTTTGGTAGCATTTGTCAATCACTAAGTAAATGGGAGCTAATAAGCCCTAAAAGTCGTGTGGTACTTGAAAAACCTATTGGTCGTGATTTGGACTCTTCACGGGTGATTAATGTTGAAGTGTTAAAGTATTTTGAAGAGTCACAGATTTATCGTATTGACCATTATTTGGGTAAAGATACCGTGCAGAACATTATGGCACTGCGTTTTTCAAATCGTTTTTTTATGCCACTATGGGATGCAAATAACATTGACCATGTTCAGATTACAGTGGCCGAGAGTGTAGGTGTTGAAGGACGTTGGGGTTATTATGACGATTATGGTGCCATGAGAGACATGATACAAAATCACCTCATGCAACTGCTTTGTTTGGTTGCGATGGAGCCACCTTGTTCACTTGAGGCAGACAGTGTCCGTGATGAAAAAGTAAAAGTACTTCGTTCACTTAAAATGATGACTCCAGCTGATATTCAGCAAAAAACTGTACGTGCTCAATACTCACAAGGTTCTATTGATGGGAAACCGGTTCCCGGTTATCGTGAAGGAGTCGGGGTAGAAGAGAGTACCACTGAGACCTTTGCAGCATTGCGTGTTGATATTAATAATTGGCGTTGGAATGGGGTACCTTTTTATTTAAGAAGTGGTAAACGTATGCGTACGAGAAATTCAGAAATTGTGATTCAGTTTAAAACCATACCTCACTCTATTTTTGCTAATGAGGGTCGATGTATTTCTGAGAATAAATTGGTGATTTCACTACAACCTAAAGAGAGTATTCAGTTAAAATTGATGAATAAAATTCCTGGATTGAGTGAGGAGATGAGACTGCAACAGGTGGAGCTTGAACTGAATACCCCTTTAAATATGTCACATAAACCTACAGCGTATGAACGTCTCTTTTTAGATGTTATTCGTGCCAATCCAACGCTCTTTATGCGTCTTGATGAGGTGGAAGCTGCTTGGAAATGGGCAGATGTTATTTTGGATGCTTGGGCAGAAAACCAAGTACCTATGAAAAGTTACAGTGCAGGAACGGACGGTCCAACGGCAGGAATACAGTTAATCGCACGAGACGGTAGGAGTTGGCACGATGAGTAGAATTGAACATGCCTTTAGAGAACAAGAGGATTTAATAGAAGCGTTAACTCAAAGTATTGTGACCAATCTTCAAGAGGCGATTAAAGAAAATGGAAAAGCTTCCTTACTGGTTTCAGGAGGAAGTACCCCTAAACCTTTGTTTGAAAAGCTTAGAAAAGTTGCTTTAGAATGGGAAAAAATAACCGTTGGTCTTTGTGATGAACGATGGGTATCGTCTACACACCAAGACAGTAATGAAGCGTTTATAAAAACAACATTGTTACAAGAAGAAGCAAGTCAAGCTACTGTTGTAGGCATGTATCAAGAAGGTGTAGATGCACAAGAGGCAGAAAAAATATGTTCCAAGCAGATGAAAGCATCACTCTTTCCTTTTGATGTGCTTGTTTTAGGGATGGGTAGTGATGCCCATACAGCATCACTTTTTCCTAATAATGAACGATTGGAAGAGGCATATGCTATGAACAGTGATGAATTATGCATCGCCATTGAACCAAGTACAGCACCTCATACGCGTATGAGTTTAACACTCAAAGCGATTTTAAGTGCATCTCATCTCTACTTGCATTTTGAAGGTGAAGAGAAACAAGCTGTTTATAAAGAGGCGATACGTGGAGAGGATAGATTTACCATGCCTATTCGTTCCATTTTAAATCAAGAGCACAAAGATATAGAGGTTTATTACCGATGAATGAAACCATTTTAGAAGTTACCAAGAATATACAAGGGCGTTCAGCTAAGAGCCGAAAAGTCTATTTGGAGCGTATCGCTTTAGCCAAAGGGCATGGGGTGAACCGAAACACATTGGGCTGTAGTAACATTGCTCATGCCATGGCACCCATGAATGAGGGTGAAAAAGATTCTATTGCCCAGATGCAAAGCCCCAATATTGGTATAGTGACGGCATATAACGATATGCTTTCAGCTCACGAGCCGTATAAACTCTATCCTACACTGATTAAACGTACCTTGATGGATTTAGGAGCAACAGCCCAAGTAGCAGGTGGTGTTCCTGCCATGTGTGACGGGGTAACGCAGTCACAACCTGGAATGGAGTTGAGTCTTTTTAGCCGTGACAACATTGCCATGGGAACAGCCATAGCCCTTTCACACAATGTTTATGACGGGGCGTTGTATTTGGGTGTCTGTGATAAGATAGTTCCGGGATTGGTGATGGGTGCGTTGGCATTTGGTCATTTACCTGCCATGTTTGTACCTGCCGGTCCTATGCCTTCAGGAATTAGCAATGCCCAAAAGGCAAAAGTACGTCAAGAGTTTGCCCAAGGAAAAGTGAGTGAAGATGCCTTGTTAAAAGTAGAGTCAGCTTCTTACCATAGCAGTGGAACCTGTACTTTTTATGGTACAGCCAACTCCAATCAGATGTTGTTAGAGATGATGGGATTACAACTTCCAAACAGCTCATTTGTGAACACCAATACCCCACTACGAGAAGCCTTAACAGCCGAGGCTGCCAAAACCATTTTAACCATGACCAATCTACAAGGAAATTATAAACCTGTAGCCGAGATTGTTGATGAGAAGAGTTTTGTTAATGCCATTGTAGGTTTAATGGCAACGGGAGGTTCTACCAACCATACCTTGCACATTATCGCCATGGCAAGAGCGTGTGGGATTGTGATTAACTGGAGTGATTTTGATGCCATTTCAAAAGTAACGCCACTGCTTTGCAAAATGTACCCCAATGGTCAAGCCGATGTAAATCACTTTAGAGACGCAGGGGGTATGAGTGTGGTAATCGCCCAATTACTCAAAGCAGGACTTGTGCATAACGATGTTGAAACCGTTGTGGGTAGAGGATTAGAGAGATATATTGCCGAACCAAAACTAAGCAGTGAAGGTGTTTTAAGTTTTGAAGTAGGAGCGAAAATTTCACGTGATGAAACCGTTGTATCAAGTATTGAAAAACCATTTAGTGTTGAGGGTGGATTGAAGTTACTTCGTGGAAATCTTGGACGCAGTGTGATTAAAACTTCAGCACTCAAACCTGAACAATTTTTGATTGAAGCCGAAGCAATCGTTTTTGAGTCACAGGAGTCTTTACAAACAGCGTTTAAAAAGGGTACGTTAGAGAAAGATTTTATAGCCGTGGTACGTTACCAAGGGCCTAAAGCCAATGGTATGCCTGAACTTCATGGACTGATGCCAGCGTTGGGTGTGCTCCAAGACAAAGGGTTTAAAGTTGCCATTATAACCGATGGACGAATGTCGGGAGCATCGGGTAAAGTTCCTTCGGCTATTCATCTCTCACCTGAAGCACTTGATGGTGGTATGTTGGCAAAAGTGCAAACAGGCGATAGGATTCGTTTTGATGCTAAAAGTGGTGAAATACTGCTTTTGGTTGATGCTGAAACATTATCAAACCGTGTGGTAGAAACCCCTAATTTAAGTGCCAATCAACATGGTTTTGGTCGAGAACTCTTTGGGTCAATTCGTCAAAGTATCGGGATTGCCGAAGAGGGTGCAAGTGTGTTTGACCTTGCAGGAGCCGAACGTGCATAATAATGAAGGAACGTGTATAATGACAGCCAAAGAAGTAATGGAACTTTCACCGATTGTTCCTGTAACCGCATTAGAATCGGTTGAAGATGCTTTGCCTTTGGCAGAAGCGTTATTGGCAGGTGGCATTACTATCATGGAGATTACCTTACGAACCGAAGCAGGGTTAAAATCCATTGAGATGATTTCAAAAGCACTACCCCAAATGAACGTGGGTGCCGGAACGGTCCTTAATGCAACTGATTTTAAAAATGCAGTCAATCATGGAGCCAAATTTGTCTTTAGTCCCGGGATTAGTGAAGAGTTGATGCAGACTTCAAAAGCGTTAAATATTGCCCTTATAGCAGGTGTGGCAACAGCATCAGAGGTGATGTTGGCTAAAAACAATGGTTTTGAATATTGTAAACTCTTTCCTGCTACCCTAGCAGGTGGCGTAGAGATACTTAAAGCATTTTACGGACCTTTTGCTTCGATGCGTTTTTGTCCTACAGGTGGAGTAAATTTGGAGAATCTTAATGAGTTTCTAGCCTTGCCTAATGTTCTCTGTGTGGGTGGAAGTTGGATTGTTCCATCAAAACTTATTAGAGAGAAGAGATTTGATGAGATTACAGAGCTTAGTAAAGAGGCGTTGGATAGGGTACTTACGCTATAATGGCAGAAAAATAAAGAGTAACCATGTCCATTTCATCCCTGTCACTTGCTACACTAGGATTGTCTCCTGAACTTCTACATGCCCTTAAAGACAAAGGGTATGAACATGCAACCCCCATACAAAAAGAACTGATACCTGTATTGTTTGGAGGTCGTGATGTTTTAGCAGGAGCTCAAACAGGTACAGGAAAAACAGCTGGATTTGCACTGCCAATACTTCAAGAACTTGCTCGTGATTTTCAAGAGGGCAAACATTACGTTAAAGCTGTTATTATTGTACCCACACGTGAGTTGGCACGACAGGTACATGAAAGTGTAGAAGCTTATGGGAAGTATTTACCTTTAAAAAGTACGGTGCTTTATGGTGGCTCAAATATGACGGCTCAAGCCAATAAGCTTAAAGCCGGAGTCGATATTGTGGTAACAACATCAGGGCGACTTTTAGAGCATGTGGGACAAAAAAATGTTGTCTTAGATGGGGTACAACATTTGGTACTCGATGAAGCTGATACCATTTTAGATATGGGATTTGTGCATGAAGTGACACAAATATTGAGTATGTTACCTGCCAAACGACAAAATATTTTAATCTCTGCAACCTTATCAGGTTCTGTAAAACGATTGGCAGAACAGATACTGCATCGACCAAAACTTATAGAAGTTGACAGCATGGGAACCTCAGCAAAAAATGTTCGTCAAGTGATTCACCCTGTTAGTCGAGAGCTTAAGACAGAGCTTCTCTCTTTTCTCATTGGTTCTAAAAATTATCAACAAGTTTTGGTCTTTGTGCGTAAAAAACAAGAGGCTGATGAGGTGGCAAAAGAGTTAAACTTAAGTGGTTTAAAAACATTTGTCATTCATGGAGATAAAAGTTCAGGTGTACGGGCTAGAGCATTAGAAGCCTTTAAAGAGAGAAAAACAAGAGTATTGGTTGCAACCGATATCGCTGCAAGAGGTATTGATATACCCAATCTTGAAGTGGTTATAAACTACGATATACCTCATGTAACAGGGGATTTTATTCATCGAATAGGACGAACAGGAAGAGCCGGAAGAGAAGGTTTAGCCATTACATTACTTTCACCGAAAGAAGAAGTTGCCATGCACGATGTAGAGCGACTCATGGGAAAAGCCATAGAGCGAGAATTTATTGAAGGGTATGTTCCTAAAGTTGAAAAAGCTCAGCGTGGAGCTCGAAACACAGCAGAAACCAAGAAGAAAACTGATGGTGCTTTTGGTAAGAAAAAGAGTTCAACAAGTGAAACAAAGAAGAAGCGTAAGGTAACCAAACGTGATGGATATAAGACATTTGATGCGTCTAAACAAAAACAAGATAGTGGAAAAAATAAAAAGAGTGGGCGAGGACGTAAGTAGAAACGTGATTAAACAATCTTTGCTATAATAACAGCAATTAAAAAAGACAGATAAAATACGGAGCAGAAACCTTTGGAAAATCAAGTAAACAAAACAGAGAAGCAAGACAAAATTGTAGGGATGTTTGATGAGATAGCATCAACTTATGATTTGGCAAACAGAGTACTAAGTATGGGTATCGACAAACAGTGGCGTAGAAAAGGTTGCGATAAAGCCTATGAGATACTTGGGAAAAAAGAGATAGACCAAATTACTGACGTGGCGTGTGGAACAGGTGACCTTTTACTTTTTTGGAAAGAGTATGCCCAAAAACATAATGTGAATGTTAAAAACTATGTAGGTATTGACCCATCGGTAGGGATGCTTGAAGTGGCTCGTAAAAAAGTTAATTTTGCAGAATTTTTAGAGGGAAAAGCACAAGAACTTCCTGTTTGTAATGAAGGAACAGAGATTATCTCTATTTCGTATGGTATTCGCAATGTGGTTGATAGAGTAGAAGCACTACATGAGTTTTACCGTGCCTTAAAACCGGGTGGAATTGTGGTAATTTTAGAGTTTACCAAACAAGACAAAAGTGGGATTATTGCTAAGGTAGTGGATTTTGGAATGAAAAAGATTCTACCTGCTGTAGGTGGATTGATTTCTAAAAATTACGCTGCGTACAAATATCTACCTGATTCGATTGAGGAGTTCTTAACCACAGAGATGTTGGAAAAAGAGTTGGAGAGTGTAGGATTTGAGATGAAATATACGAAGTCTTTCTCTATGGGAATTTCGACGTTGTTGATTGCTCAGAAGCCTTTATAATTCATAATAGATGAAACAAAAATTAAACAACCTAAAAAACAATCCCGAGTTCCAAGATAAGCTTCAACAGATGAAACCCAGCAGAAGCATTTTGGGTGTGCTGGGTGTGATCTTGGTTTTTTTTGTACCTGAGATTATGAGTTATTTTTATAGTGTTGAGATAAACCATTGGGTAGTTGAATTGGCTCAAACAGCATCAAGTGAAAATATAGGAAATTTATTAGAATGGTCAACTCAAAAGCTTTTTACTGGTGAAGTCAGTTGGATAAATATTGGATTGGGAGTAGCTTTTATGGTTTGGCTATTTCGTAAATAAAGAGGCATAAAATTAAAAAAGCTATAATACTTTCAAATAAGTCATAAGGAAACAGATGTCCCAAACAGCTATGACGGTTAGTTCATTAAACACCAAAATAAAATCCCTACTAGAAACTACTTTCATGCACATTTTAGTAGAGGGTGAAATCTCATCGGTTACCTACCATAACTCTGGTCATGTCTATTTTTCGATAAAAGATAAAGAGTCGAGTATCAAATGTGTGATGTTTCGCTCTAATGCCAATCGATTAAAGTTTCAGTTAGAGCGTGGGCAACATGTGGTAGTAAATGGGTCGATTTCGGTCTATACACCTCGTGGAGAGTATCAGCTTATGACGGTTTTTGTTGAGCCGTTTGGGCAAGGTGCTTTGGCTTTGGCGTATGAGCAACTCAAAGAGAAGTTACAACAAAAAGGGTATTTTGACCCAAGTCGAAAAAAGCCACAACCTAAATACATTAAAAAAATTGCACTGGTGACAGCAAGTAAAAGTGCAGCCTTGCAAGACATGCTCAAAATCATCGACAAACGGTGGCGACTGCTTGAAGTAACGGTGATAGATACCTTAGTTCAAGGGGATAAGTCAGCCCCACAAATAGCTGAAGCTTTGGCGTATGCAGATACTTTAGGGGTGGATGCCATTGTTGTTGGTCGTGGTGGTGGAAGCAAAGAGGACTTATGGGCGTTTAACGAAGAGGTGGTGGCTGATGCAATTTATAATCTTAAGACCTTTGTGGTCTCTGCTGTTGGGCATGAAGTGGATGTACAAATCAGTGATTTTATTGCTGATCTACGAGCTCCTACACCAAGTGCAGCCATGGAGATGATACTGCCTGACCAAAATGAAGTACTCTATACACTTTCTGAGATGCAAGATCGTTATGTTAGGACGATGAAACAGATTATTGCTAATAAGCAAACCACGTTAATAGCACTTTTTCAAGAGTTACAACGCCATTCCGTTTCTCGTAAAATAGCGATGGTGGAGAAAGATTTTAAAAATATGGAAGAGGAGTTTCAACGGGTGATGAACTATAAGCTTTCTCAATACGAAGCAAAAATTTCTCCTTTACCTCTGCAACTTAAAGCGAATTTAGAGTATGCATTACAAATTAAAATACAAAGTCTAGCTGCAATAGAGCAAAAAATGAAACTTTATGACCCAAAACTCAAACAAAAAGAGGGATGGGCTGAAGTCGTTTTTAATGGAAAACGGATAGCGTTAAGCAGTATAAATAAAAATGATAAATTTATGATTACAGATACAGAAACAAAGCTGGAAGTGCTTTGTTTAAATAAGGAAAAAATATAGATGAAAAATATAAGTGATAAACTTTTTTGGGTAGTTTTAGTTTTGATGGGCGTGTATTTGCTCTATCAAAAAGGAATGATTGGTGCTAATTTTGAATCGGTTTCTCCTAAAGTGGCGTTCGAGATGCTTCAAAATGATGACAACGTAACGCTGTTGGATGTACGAAGTATTGAAGAGTTTAAAAAGGATGGCAAACTTGCAGGAGCGAAACTCATTCCCCTGGATCAGTTGTCCCACAACTTAGAGATGTTGGATAGATCTAAAAAAGTATTGGTCTATTGTCGTAGTGGAAATCGTTCGGTTTCGGCTTCTAGGATTTTAGAGAGCAATGGATTTACAGCCATTAATATGAGTGGTGGTATTTTAGATTGGCGTGCTGAGAAGTTTCCTGTAGAGTAGGGTGCGTTTCCTAACGCACTAAAAATTTTAAATACGTTTTAACTTCACCTTAACCTCTTGATAACAAGCAGAGTCACCTTCTTCACTGATAATGCTTGGGGTTAAAAAGTTTACGCCGATGGTGTTGGCTGTAATGAGTACAGCGTCTGCTCTCATATCTTCAGAATTTTTTATTTCAAAGTGATGCTCTCCCCATTCGGAGTAGACGTTAATGGTTTCTCCGTTTTCAAAACCTAAACTTGGATGCAACGTAATTTTATTGTCGCGTTGAAACTGTGTATTTAGTGCTTTGTTGGCTTTTGGAGAGATGAGCCAATAATCTTCTATAATGATCTCTTTTTTACTTTTTTTTCTTGCTCGTGTAAACTGCTTGGTTTTAATAAAGTCATCGCCAAACTCATCGGGGAAAACAAACTCTTCATCGCCATCGTTTCCAAAACCGTCTTTGTAAGGAATGGCTTGAAATGCAGGAGAGAGATAGTAGTCGCCATGCTTTTCACATTGGTCTAACCATAAGTTAATGTAGTATTCTTCACTTTGAAGTGACTCAAAACCAAATTTTTGAAGAAGAATATCGGTAAAGTCATATTCGCTAATACCGTAATCGCACGCTTCTATTTTTCTCATTGGTGCTACGTATTGATGGGCATAGCTTAAGCGTACATCCTCTTTTTCAAAAAAGTTTTTAGCAGGAATGACAATGTCTGCCATGGCAGAGGTTTCATTTTCATAGAGACCATAATAGATAATGGTGTTTGTTTTTTTAAGCTCTTCAATAACACGGTTTGAATTTGGCATGGAAGCTACAGGGTTACCTCCTTGAATGAGCACCGTTCCAAAGTCACCAAAAGGAGTGTCTACTTTTTGTACTTTTGTTGTTTTTACAGTAAAAGGGTTTTTAAAATTGAGTTTAGAATTGGCTAAAAAACCGACACCACAACCCTCTTTACCAAATTTACCAAGTGTAACGGCTAAGGCATCGATGGCTTGTAGAACATGGTGACCTGTGGAGTACTTTTGTACCCCGTTTCCAACTAAAAATACTGTTTTTTTCCCATGAATCATCTCAAGAATTTGACCCATTTCATTGAGGTCGGTACCGATGTAGTCTAAGATAGGACGAACTCTAAATTCCTGTGTAAATGCATAGAAGTCTTCATGGTCGGGTGCATGTTCTTCTAAATACTCTTGATCTTCAAAGTCACCCATGTGTGCAAAACGTGCCAACATAATCGCCATAAAAAAGTCCGAACGTGGAGCAATTTGACAAAAAATATCGGCTTTTTTAGCCATGGCTGTTTTAATAGGATCAATAACAATAATCTCTTTTCCTTCCAGATAAGGCATAAGATGAGATGCCGTTACCGTAATGTTTTTACCCCAAACAACGACAACTTCTGCTTTAGCTATCTGCTCCGGTGGTAAAACTCGGTTTACTTCTCTTCCCTCGAGAATTCCTGCATCACCTGCACCATCACAAAGGGTTCCTTTGGTGGTGGTTCCTTCTATTTTTTCAAAAAGTAGGTTGGTGATTTCTTGCATCACTCCAAAGTTTCCGGAACCTCTCCAAAGCAGTTTGGCATAGGTATCTAGTGCTTCTTTTGTAGCGTTCATTGCTTCTTCTAAACTTACCTCTTTTCCAGCCACTCTTGCAGAGGTAATACGTGGCTCTTTTGGCAGATATTTGTTCAGCAAGGCACATAAGGCACCGTTTGAAGTGGGGTGGTTTGTATCGGCTTTTATATTTCCATTGCTGCTTACAATTCCACAGGCATCAGGACAGTCAAGTCCACAAGTTGTTTTTATTTCACTCATTTAAATTCAACCTTTAGCAGTTCGGAGAAACTTTCTTTTGGATTTTTAATGACAATTTCAGTTCGGTAAGAGGAGATGAACTTCTCATCAGCTACTTCCCATATTTTAGAAATTTTATAATCACTTGCTTTATCATTGATATAAATGGTTTTGTTTTTAATGTTTTGAAGTTCAGTTATTTCTAAAAAGAGCACCAATTTGGCAGAAGACAAATCTTTTACCTCTGCCAAAGGAGTTCCCATATTGACAAAGTCACCTTCATTGACCAACAGTTTATAAACAAATTTATTCTTCACTTTAATACTTTTTTTTGTAATAGAGTCTTCAAGTCGTGCAATCTCATAGTTTAAATCAAGACGTTGCTTTTTGAGCGAGTCTATTTTTTCTTTGGTTGAGAAGTATTGTGTTTTCGCATTGGTAAAGCCATAAAACGCATTGTCTTTTTGTGTTTTAGAAGCTGATGAAATATTTGAAATACGATTGTAGTACTCTTTTTGTCGCTTTAACGATGAACCTAGGGCTAAAAGAATGTTTTGATTGGTTTTCAACATACTGTCTACCAGTTTTAGTGAAGCTTGACTAGAGTCCAATTTTATTTTATCGAGTCTGTTATCGAGTTGAATAATGGTTGCCGATTGTACCTTGGTACCTTCTAAGGCTAATTGGGTTTTTGTAACTTGTGCTGAGACAGCAGCTTTAAGCATGATGTTTTCAAAAGGTTCTACTTTTGCATAGTGAACTTTAGAAAAGAGAAACAAGGGCGTTAGAAGTAAAAATAAAATTTTCATGTATAATCTTTTTTCCGATTATAACAAGATAGCATTAATTGATTATGATAATTCAATATTCATGATTAAAAATTCAAAATTAATGAATGAGGTGTGACGATAAGCCGGGTTTTGTCGTGGGTAGTTATTTATCTAGGCGTAGTGTTGCCAATACGCTCAAGCGAAGCACCATTGTCAATTTAATGACTTTGTGAGATTTTTACCATGTACTTCTTGCTACGAACAGGGTTTACCTAGCTACCTATGTTACCATAAGCACTGGTGAGCTCTTACCTCACCCTTTCACCGTGACCATCTGCCTATTTAGAAATAGGGGGGGGAAAGAAGAGAAGCGTTCTCTTCAAATAGGCAGATGGCCGTCTACTCTCTGTTGCACTTGCCCTCAGATTACTCTGGCCATCCGTTAGATGGAGTTCTATCTCACCTGTAGCCCGGACTTTCCTCTCGTGACCTAAGTCACCAGCAACTACCTGCCACACCTGCCGGTATTATAGCATAAAAAACATTTTTAAAAGAGGTAGTTTATCTCTAATCGTATCTCATTATAGGAAGGGTCTGTTTTTTTTGAATTGTCTTCTGCAATAGTCTGATTATCGCCGTTAATAAAGGCTGTACGAATTTTTGTATGCAGTGTTGGCATGGATTCATAACGTTTTACAATGTCAAAACTTAAGACATTTGAATCAGCTTGTACTCCCGGTTTGTTGTCATCAAAGTCGTTAACAGCATAACGTACCACGCCTCTTAATCCCTTAAGTATTTCAGCTTTAGAAAAATCATAATCGGCACGAAGCATATACGTTTGAGTATTGGCATACCAGTTGGTTTGTCCAATAGCTCTGCTGTATCCGGCTGTGGGAAAACCACGCCAAGGAGCAACAATATCCCCTTGGTTCTCTACTTTTGAATACCCTAAACGTAGGGTAGAAGCTCCTTTAAGAAAGTCGATACGACCGGCTATGAGTGCTGCATTTAAACTTTCCGGATCTTTATAGGCAATGGTGTTGTTTTTTAAATTGGCTCCTCCAATAGAACCGGCACCATTGTCAAATTGTTGCATATAACGGATTGAAGGCATGACTCTTAGCTCATCAAATTCAACCATATAGCGACTTTCAAGTATAAGAGAAGAGAGTAAATCAGGAGCCATTATATAGCTTGCTTTGAATGTAATGTCATCCATACTGCTGTTTATTGCGTCGAGTACAAAAAGTCTGTCTTTAATGTTTCTATCGGCAAGTTTACTAATGGTTAAACCTCGATGCATTCCTGCATCATCATTTTGTGTCCACTTGCTATAGGGGTCACTGCTATCATCACCGTAGGCTAGAACATGATGAAATTGATTATGATCTCTAAGTTTCTGTTTGGTGATGTAGGCAGATTGAATGGTTGTTTTTGGAAAGGAGCGTGTTCTAAAATAGATCCCTTCAAAGGTATTGGGAATCATTTTAGTATCATTTGTTTTTAGAAGAAGGGTTTCTAAAGGAAAACGACCTATTTTAATTTGCTCTTTACGTGTTTTATATTCTCCATACGCCAGTGCCAGTGAGTTTAAGCCATACTCATTGGAAGTAGCAACGTTATAACGATTGAGTACATCTTTTCCTGCACGATAATCATCAACCAAACTGCTGTCCATATGACCGATATTTTGAGAAGTATAGGCTCCTGTTGTTGCAGAAAACCCATTTAAATAAGCACTTTTATAGATTAAACTACCACCGAGTCCGGCGATATAGTAATTCTCACCTACAACGCCTTTGTCAAATAGAAAGTTGTTGAATCGAATTCTTCCATAGAATATTCCTTCTGAAAGAAGATCTTTAATACTTTGTACTTTTTTAGGTTTTTTTATATATTGTATGGTCATATTACAATTGAGTTTGTGTTTGATAACGGGTTCATCTGTTTGAGCTTGTAAAAAAGAAAAAGAGAAAAAAAATGTAATGAGCAGAAACCTCATTTATATCCTTAGAAAATTTTATTACTAAATATTCAATAGTATCTTAGCTATAAAGTCATTATGTTCTTATAATTTATTAGGAAAAGTTATTAAACTATAAGTGTTTGTTGACTCTTGTAACAGCCTAGAAATACCGAAATAACAATATTTAGTATTGTTGAAAATATAATAATTTGGCGTGTTTAACTTATATTTTGATCTTTTTCTTTTTGTTATTCTTTCTACTTTTGTTATAATCATTAAAATTTTTTAAAGGTAGCACATGCAATCAAACTTCAGTACCCTAGACTGGATGATATTCGCTTCATATTTTTTAATGCTTATTCTTACTTCGGTGATTTTGAGTCAGAATAAAGTAAAAACTTCACGTGACTATTTTACAGGGGGAAATACCATGCCCATGTTGGCAGTTGCCATTTCTGTACTGGCAACTTCTCAATCGGCTGCTACTTTTTTAGGAGGACCGGAGTACGCTTACAAAAATGATTTAACTTTTTTAGGTTTTTATGCCTCAGCATTTTTAGCTGTGATTTTTGTCTCTAAAGTATTGGTTCCTAGATTTTATGAGATTAATGCCATTACAGTTTATGAGTACTTAGAACATCGTTACACAGAGACCTCTAAACGGTATGCAGGAATAATGTTTTTGGTAGGACGACTTTTTGCCAGTGGAGCCAGACTTTACATCGGTGCATTGGCTATCTCTATGATTCTGTTTTCCGATATTATCGCTTCTCATGTGGCAATATCTATTGCTATTTTGATGTTGGGAGCCTTGGCATATACCTATTTTGGAGGAGTGAAATCGGTTATTTTATCCGATGTTATTCAAGCCGTTACTTATATAGGAGCAGGTGTGGCTGTATTGGTGTATCTTTACTACAGTATGAATACAGACTTTTCGACGTTAATGAGTACATTGAGTGAGAATAATAAACTTAAATTGGTTGATTTTTCTTTCTCAGGTGGTTTCACCATTTGGACACTCTTGACAGGGTGGTTTTTATTAAATATCGCAGCCTATGGTCTTGACCAAGATATGACACAAAGGGTTTTGACGTGTAAAAATGAAAAAGAGGGACGAAAATCGCTTATTTACTCCATTCTTTTTACGCTACCTGTAGCATTTCTTTTTTTAGTGATTGGTCTTTTGTTGTACATTTTCTATCAGCATCCTGAAATTTCAGGTATTACAGCAGCTTGCGTTGACCAAAATGTCGATGGTCAGAGTGTGACCATATTTATGCTTTATATTTTGAATGAAATGCCCGAAGGGTTACGAGGTTTGGTAACCGTTGGAGCCATTGCTGCAGCACTCTCTTCTACCAATTCGGTGCTTTCTGCCATGGCGTCTGTAGCTGTAGAGGATATTTACCGACCTTGGTTGGCAAAAGAGGGTAGAGATGAAGCACACTTTTTAAAAGCGAGTCGTGTGATGGTTCTTACTTTTGCTCTACTACTTTGTGGAATGGCAATGATAAGCTTTTATTGGCAGCAGTACACAGAACTGCCTCTGCTCAATTTTGCATTGGGTGTCATGGCATTTGCTTATGCTGCACTTTTAGGGGTTTATGGGGCTGCCATATTTACCAACAGAGGTAATGAACAGACGGTTTTATGGGCATTAATAGGTGGGTTCTTAACGGTACTTGTTTTACAACCTTATGTTATTGGGAACTTCATTGATGTAAAAGTGGATTTTGCTGTTATGATGATTGTGGGAACCTTTGTCTCTTTTACTATTATGATGTTTGGTAGAGAAAAAGTCTTTAATCTGTAATATTTAATTATATTACAGTTTTTCAACGATTACTTAACAAAAATATTGATAAAATCAATAAATGTATATTCAATAAAACAAGGAGTGGTTAATGAAATATTTTATATTTATATTTTTCATCGTATTTACATTTACAGGATGTTCTCAAAAATTAGATGTTTTGCCACAGGAGAGCAATAAAAGTACGCTTATTCAAGAGAGTGACGTGGATGAGTTTGATGATGAATTTGAAGATGAAAACAGAGAAGTTTTTGACCCTTTAAAAGGGTATAATCGATGGATGACCAATACCAATGATAAGATATATATTCATCTATTTAATCCTGTTTCAGAAGGGTATGCAACGGTTGTTCCTAAAACAGCACGAATTGGACTTTCAAATTTTTTTCATAATCTAAAGTTTCCCATACGTTTTTCAAACAATCTATTACAGTTGAAATTTGATGCTTCTATGAAAGAGCTTGGACGATTTATGATCAATTCTACGGTAGGGGTATTGGGTTTTGTTGATGTGGCTAAAATGGAAGGAATTGAACCTCAAGAAGAAGATTTCGGACAGACCTTGGGGCACTATGGTGTGGGTTCGGGTTTTCATGTTGTTTTGCCATTTTTAGGACCTTCGAATTTACGAGATACTTTAGGTTTTGGGGTTGATACATGGATGGATCCAATTACTTCAGGTTCATTAGAGTATCAAGCTGTTGAAAATACAACCGAATCGTTGGGCATTGCCACAGCTTATTATGTCAATAAAAACTCTTTACATCCCGGAGAATATGAAAACTTAAAAAAAGATGCTCTTGATCTGTATCTCTTTTTTAGAGATACCTATGAACAACAAAGAGCTAAAGAGATAGAACAATAAGAAAGGATTGAATAATGTTAAAAAAAACAGTGCTGCTAACCCTATTAACCATGAGTACGCTTTTGGGTATTTCTGAGTCAAATATTAAAACAGAGATGACAATTAAAATAGATGAGATTACGACCGTACTACAAGATAAAATGCTTCCTGTTGAAAGTAAAAAAGAGAAGATTTACTCAAATATTGATGGTGTTTTTGATTATAAAACCATGTCCCAAATTAGTTTGGGAAAAAAATGGAAAACCTTAAGTGATGATGAAAAAAATAGATTTATGACTGCTTTTGAAGGAAAACTAAAAGCTTCTTACTTTGAAAAACTGGAACTTTATACCGATCAGAAAGTACGTGTTAAAGAGCTAGAGAAAGTAAAAGCAACACGAATTCAACTCCACAGTGATATTATAGGGGTAGAAGAGACTTATGAGGTAATTTATAAATTTTTTAAAGTTAACAACAGTAGCGATTGGCTTATTTATGATGTAGAGATTACAGGAGTGAGTATTATTCAAACGTATCGAAAACAGTTTGCTGAGTTTTTAAAAACCAAATCATTTGATGAATTGTTAGCAAGCTTATAAACAGTTAGGAGACTCATGCTCAAGAAACTTTATCAACAGGTTATTTTAAAGTACCCTATGGCTGTGTTCTCTTTATTGATTATTGGTATTTTGGCTTTTGGCTACTATACCACCAAATTGGAAATTGATGCTTCATCCGAAACCTTACTTTTGGAAAATGACCCCGATTTAAATTTTTCAAGAGCCATGAATGAACGTTTTAAAACTGAAAATTTTTTGGTGATTACCTATCGTCCCACAGTTCCAATGTTATCAGAGGAGAGTTTAAGTACGATAGAAAATATCCGTAGAGAGTTAGAAAAATTACCTTTGGTCAAGTCGATAGATTCTATCTTAACGGTTCCTCTTCTTCTCTCTCCTCCTAAAGAGATTAAAGAGTTGGTGGATGATGTTAAAACGTTAGAAAACAGTACACCTGATAAAGCTTTGGTTCAAAATGAGTTTCTTAGCAATCCTCTTTACAAGGGAAATATTGTTAGTAAAGATTTTAAAACTTCGGCAATTGTGGTGAATTTATATAAAGACAGTAAGTATTATGAACTGCTTAATAAGAAAAATAGTTTACAGAAACTAAAAAATAGAAGCTCTTTGGAAGAAAATGAACTAAAAACAACCATTGAAGCTTTTAAGAAACATCGTGATAAACGTAGAGCAATTGAACATGAGAATATCGAAGAGATTCGTAATATCATGAAAAATTACCAAAGTAAAGCCTCTCTTTTTTTAGGGGGAGTCAATATGATTGCCAATGACATTGTAGGATTTGTTAAAAATGACTTGGTTATTTATGGTTCCACTTTGGTACTCATTTTAATTTTCATCTTATGGGTTGTTTTTAGATGTATGGTATGGATTGTTTTACCTATACTTATTTCAACCCTTTCGATTATTGCCATTACGAGTAGTTTAGGTTTTTTTGGCTGGGAGATTACGGTTATCTCTTCTAATTTTATTGCTTTACAGCTTATTATTACACTCTCTATTGTGTTGCATCTCATTGTACGTTATAACGAGCTGTTACGTCTCTATCCTAAAGCCTCTAATCATCGGATTATACTTTTAACTGTTTTGAGTAAAGCTACCCCTACTTTTTTTGCAATTATTACGACCATTGCCGGTTTTTCTTCATTGATTATCTCAAACATTAAACCCGTTATCAACCTTGGGTGGATGATGAGTGCCGGTATTGCTTTGTCTTTGATCATTGCGTTTATTGTTTTCCCGACTGTAATGGTTAAATTGCCTAAATTGAAAATAAAAATCAACAAACAGAGCAGTAAAACTCTCACAATGCTTCAAAAGTTTTCTTTTACACAAAGCATGGCAAACATTGTCAAAAATGATAAAAAAGCCATTTTAATCACCACAGGATTCATTATTCTCTTTAGTCTTTCCGGTGCTTCTATGCTTATTGTTGAAAACAGTTTCATTAACTACTTTAAACAAAATACAGAAATCTACAAAGGAATGAAAGTAATCGATGAAGATTTAGGAGGAACCACACCCCTTGATATTGTTTTAACTTTTAAAGAGATGCCTCAAACAGAAACAACAAGCAGTGATGAGTCTGATGGTTTTGAAGAAGAATTTGCAGAGAGTGAAAATGAAGAGCAGTATTGGTTTACCAAAGAGAAAATGGATAAAATTTTAGAGATACACAATTACTTAGAAAATATCAGTGAAATAGGAAATGTTCAATCTCTAGCCGGTATTTTAAAAATAGGAAAAATTTTAAATCAGGACAAAGCGTTGGATGGATTTAACTTGGCGTTGCTTTACAATAATCTTCCCGAAAAATATAAAAAAATAATTCTCTCACCCTACATCAGCATTGAACACAATCAAGTACGATTTTCTACAAGAATTATAGATTCAAATGAAGCATTAAGACGAGATATACTTTTAAAAGAGATTCAGCAGGATTTAAACAGCATGATTGATCCTAAAATAGCTGAATTTAAACTCTCTAATTTAATGGTGCTTTATAACAATATGTTGCAGTCACTCTTTGACTCACAAATCGCTACTTTAGGATTTGTGCTTATTATTATTACCATTATGTTTCTGTTGCTTTTTAGGTCGCTAAGCATTGCTCTTATTGCCATTACGGTGAACATCATTCCTATTGGGATTATTTTTGGATTTATGGGCTGGTTTAACATTCCTTTGGACATTATGACCATTACCATTGCAGCCATTGCCGTGGGAATAGGGGTAGATGATACCATTCATTACATTCATCGATTTAAAAAAGAGTATGCTCATGAGGAGGAGTACATGAAATCTGTTGAACTTAGTGACAACTCCATAGGACATGCCATGCAGTATACCTCGGTTACCATTATGTTGGGGTTTTCCATATTGGTACTTTCAAATTTGATTCCGACCATTTATTTTGGATTGCTTACCATGTTGGTGATGGGAACAGCACTGCTGGCTGATATGGTACTTTTACCAAAACTTTTGGTACTGTTTAAACCGTTTAAAAAATAAGGCAGGCATGAAAGAACGATATATTGGCATAATGTCAGGAACAAGTTTAGATGGTGTAGATGTCGCACTCTGTCAAATATCTGAAGATGCTTGTGTGTTAGAAGCGTCATTTTTTATGCCTTTTTCTAAAGATTTTAAAGATGAAATTCTTTTGATGATTGCCGAGACAACAACACTTCAACAAGTAGGTCAGATAGATCATAAGTTGGCTCTCTTTTTTTCTGAAGCTGTGAGCTGTTTATTAAAAAATGAACATTTAAGTCCGGAGGATATTAGAGCCATTGGTTCTCATGGTCAGACACTTTGGCATGAGCCCAATGGTGACTACCCTTTTTCGATGCAACTGGGAGATCCTTCACTTATAGCTGTTAAAACAGGTATTGATGTGGTGGCTGATTTTAGAGCTAAAGATGTTGCTATGGGTGGACAAGGAGCTCCTTTTGCACCTGCTTTTCATCAATTTCTTTTTTCAAACATCAAAAAGTGTGCTGTAGTGAACATTGGGGGGATGGCTAATATTACTGTATTAGAGCCTGAACTGATAGGTTACGATACTGGGTGTGGAAATGTCTTAATGGATATGTGGATTCAAGAGAAAAAACAACGCTCTTATGACCGTGATGGGGCATGGGCAAAATCAGGAAGCGTAAACAGACAATTATTAGATACTATGTTAAAAGATGACTATTTTAACTTAAATTATCCTAAAAGTACAGGACGAGAATATTTTAATAAGAAATTTTTAATAAAATATTTAGAACCATTGGGTAAAATAATAGATGTTGATGTTCAAGCCACGTTGTTGGCATTGACGGTACACTCAATTTGTAATGAAATTAAAAAGTTTGATATTAAAGAGTTACTGGTTTGTGGTGGTGGTGCACGAAATCTTTTTTTGATGTATTCCCTACAAGAAGCATTACCAACCGTTAGAGTAACAACAACCGATGCTTATGCTGTAAGCAGTGACAATATGGAAGCAATGATATTTGCATGGTTTGCACAGATGCGTTTAACAGAGAAACCCATAGCACTAGCGCGTGTGACGGGTGCAAAAAAAAGTACAATTTTAGGGGGAGTTTTTGCAACAAATTGAAGCATGGATAAAGAAGTTAGGATATAAAAATTATGAATTATCGGTCATTACGGCTGATGCCGGTTTTAGAAAATATTATCGTTTGAAGGTGGGTGAAGAAAGTTTTGTAATTATGGACGCTTCGGCTGATAAGGAGAGTGTCTATCCGTTTATAGACATCTCCGTACGTCTTCTTAAAGCTAAGGTGGAAGTACCTCGTATTGTGTCTCAAAATTTGCAAGAGGGTTATCTTTTATTGACCGATTTAGGAAGTAGACATTTAGCAGACATGTTAAGCCCTATGAGTGTAGAGTTGCTTTATATGAAAGCAATTTCTGAGATAGTGAAGATTCAAACCATTGATACAACCGGTTTGGATCTCTATAATAGAGAGTTTCTTCTCTTTGAGATGAACTTAATGCAAGAGTGGTATTTGAAGCAACATCTACAAGTTGGCTTGAGTGACATTCAACAGTCTGTTTTAGACAACAGTTTAGAACTCATTGCCAGCGTGGTACTTTCACAACCTCAAAACATTTTTGTGCATCGTGATTTTCACTCTAGAAACATCATGCTCGAAAATGGAAAGTTGGCATTGATTGATTATCAAGATGCTCGTTGTGGTGCTTTAACCTATGATTTGGTCTCTTTGCTTAAAGATGTTTATGTTGAGTTTGATGCACAGCAGATGGAATCGTTGGCATTAGAGTTTAAAACATTAAAAGGTGTAGAGGTTTCAGATGAAATGTTTATACGATGGTTTGACTTTACAGGGTTACAACGACACCTTAAGATTTTGGGAATTTTTGCACGTTTGAATATTCGTGATAATAAAAGTGCTTATCTAAAAGATATTCCTTTAACGTTAAAATACGTCAAAACAGTCTGTTCTAAGTACGATGAATTAAAACCACTAGGAGAATTACTAAAAACATAATATAATGCTCTTATTAAAAAGTATGGGACATTTACGTACATAAAATGAAAAAAATAGTGTTATATATGGTTATATTTTTACTAAGTTTTCTTCATTCTGAAACACTAAAAATAGGTACGGAATCCTCTTATAAGACCAAAGAATATATAGAATATACGCTGGCAGAGGATGTTAATGAAAGACCTGAAGTGTTAACCCAAAGAGTTTGGGAGAACCATAAAGCGTCATTTAATACATTTAAAAATTCAGACAAAGCCTATTGGGCTAGAGTGTTTCTTCAAAATAATACTACGGAGTCTAAAGAGTATTATCTTCTATCTGAAAATAAATTCACCTATCATATTGAGTTTTTTTTAGTTAAAAATGGTCAAACAGTGGATTATCAAGAAGATGGTGTTGTCTCTAAAAATCCATCTCGAACTTTCAATACCAGTCACATGATTTTTCCTTTAACCATAGCACCTTCTGAAGCGTTGGAAGTCTACTTTAAAATCCAAAATTACAATAAAATAGATATTGATTTTGCATTGGTGACCAAAGCTTATCTTTTGGATTTTTATCAGACCTATAATATTGTTGAAGGTCTCTTTTTTGGGGGGATGTTGATTATGCTTTTGTACAATCTTTTTCTCTATTTTCTTTTAAGATTTCGGGCTTATCTCTACTATGTCTTGTATACTTTTTGGTTAACGGTCTATTTTGTAGGGTTTTTTGGATTTTCACAACGTTATTTCCCCGACTATACATGGATGTTCTATTTGAGTTCAGGATCTTTTTTTATAGCAATGACTCTTTTTGTTCAATCTATTTTGAATTTGAAAAATCAGTTACCCCGTATACACACGATTTTAAATATTTTTATAGGCTACTTTATGCTAACAACCTTTGTCAATATCTTTTTCCTTGAAATTCAAGCATTCTTTTATGCTCAGTTACTTTTTAATCTCTTTTTTATAATGGTACCGATATATGGATTTTTTATTATAGCATCAACGTATTATCTGGCTGTTTATAAAGAGGATAAGATCGCTAAGGTATATGCCTTGGTTTGGACTTTGGTTGGCTTCTCTAGTATGATACTTCCTGCTATCTATTTGCATTTAACAGCAATAGATATTCCTGCTGACTATATTTTGCAATTTATAATGCTTTTTGAGGTTCTTTGTTTTTCGTTTATTTTAGCGTATAAAATTAAAGAGGTGGAGAAAGAGAAGTTAGCACAACAGAAGTTGTTGGTGCAACAAAGCAAACTGGCCAGCATGGGTGAGATGATATCGACCATCGCCCATCAATGGCGACAACCCTTAAGTGAGATTAATGGGATTGTATTGGATGTGGATATAGATTATCGAAAAAAGAGGTTAACTCAACAGAGATTGGAGAGTCACTTAAATGAGATAGAAGAGGTCACGGCCTATCTCTCTAAAACCATTTATGATTTTATGAATTTTTTTAATCATAATAAATCCATAGAACCTTTTTATCTCACTGATGTATTGCATCAAAGTCGAAAGTTGGCATTTATGTCAGTCGGAGACACCATACTGTTTTATAATATCAGTGAAAATGTACAGATGATTGGTTATAAGTCAGAACTCATTCAAGCACTGCTCATTGTCATTAACAATGCTGTAGATGCCTGCAGTAAAGGGCAGATTCAAGCAAAAATAGTGCTTACTGCTTCGGTTGTAGATGATCATCTAAACATTGTCATAGAAGATAATGGAGGAGGTATCTCTGAAGAGATATTGGATGATATTTATACGCCTTATTTTACAACCAAACATGAGTCTAAAGGAACGGGATTGGGCTTGTATATTTTAAAAATGATTATTGAACAGAGTATGCAGGGGCGTGTTGAGATAGTCAATGGCAATGACGGGGCTATTTGTAAAATGTCGATTCCTAAAAATCTGAATAGGATAATAAGGTAGATGATTGTTAAGATAATCTTTTATACATTAGTACTTTTTTTAAATTTACTTTATGCCGAAACGGCACTAAAAATAGGAACAGAGAATGCGTATAAAACCAAAATGTATATACGTTATACCTTAGCAAATGATTTGAATGAAACACCGACAAGTTTAAGTAAGAGCGTATGGAAAGAGGATAAAAGTGCCTTTAACACTATTGAAAATCTGGACAAAGCCTATTGGGCTAAATTAAAATTAGAAAATACCACAAAAGAATCTAAAGTCTATTACCTTCAGTCAGAGAATCAATTTACCTACCATATTGAGTTTTTTATGCTTAGAAACGGTGAGATTGTGAATTATCGAGAAGATGGAGTCATTGCTAAAAAAAAAGAGCGTATGTTTAATACCAATCATATGATATTCCCCGTAATCCTCAAACCTTCTGAAGAGGTAGAAGTCTATTTTAAAATTTTAAATTATAATAAAATAGATATTGATTTTACGTTGGTTACCAAAGAGTATTTATTAGATTTTTATCAAACGTACAACATCGTAGAAGGAATATTCTTTGGAGGAATGTTACTGCTCTTTCTTTATAATCTTTTTCTCTATTTTCTTTTAAAATTTCGGGTTTATCTCTATTATGTGTTGTATACCTTTTGGGTAACGGTTTATTTTGTAGGCTTTTTTGGATTTATGGAGCGTTACTTTCCTGATTATATGTTGATGTTTCAGATGAGTTCGGGTTCTTTTTTTATAGCCATGACACTTTTTATTCAGACGATTTTGAATTTAAAAGAGCAACTTCCCAAAGTGCATAAAAGTTTAAACATCTTTATGGGTATCTTTTTTCTATTAACAGCATCCTATGTGGTTTGTTTGGAAGCTGAAATTTTTTCCCATGCACAAGTGATTTTTGATTTCTTTTTGCTTATGGTTCCTGTTTATGTTGTTTTTATTATTATTTCAACCTATTATTTGGCAGTTTATAAAGAAGACCCCATTGCTAAGGTATATGCCTTAATCTGGACGTTGGTTGCTTTTTTCGGACTTTTATTGCCTATTGTCTATTTGAATCTGCTTGAATTGGATTTTCCGATTGATTACATTTTTCAATTTGTGATACTTTTTGAGGTCTTATGTTTCTCATTTATCTTGGCGTATAAAATTAAAGAGATTGAGAAAGAGACCTTAGCACAACAGAAGTTATTGGTGCAACAGAATAAATTAGCAAGCATGGGAGAAATGATATCCACTATTGCCCATCAGTGGAGAGAACCTCTTACTGTGATTAATGGGATTGTACTCGATGTGGATGTGGATTATAAAGAATCAAGATTGACGGAAGAGAGATTGGAGGAACATTTAAACAATATAGAAGAAGTAACAGCCTATCTTTCCGGAACCATTCATGATTTTATGAATTTTTTTAATAATAAGAAAACATTGGAGTCTTTTTATCTTTCTACAGTATTTGAACAAAGTCAAAAGTTGGTATTAATCTCTGTGAAAGAGGCAGTATTGTTAAAGTATGGTATGGAGAATGATATAAAGATGTTTGGATACAAATCTGAACTGATTCAAGCATTACTGATAGTGATTAATAATGCTATTGAAGCTGCATTAAAACAGAATAAAAAAGCTCAAGTTTTGATTCACGCAACGGAAATAGAAAGTAGGGTTGAAATCACCATAAAAGATAATGGAAGAGGTATTGATAAGGAGATGTTAGATGATCTTTTTATGCCTTATTTTACAACAAAGTTTGATAGAAAGGGAAGGGGTTTGGGGCTGTATATCTTAAAAATTATTATAGAGCAAAGTATGTATGGAAGTGTAGCGTTGTTTAATGGAAAAGAGGGAGCTGTTTGTAAAATAATCATTCCTAAAAAATTGAAGATGAACTAAATTAATTATGATAAAATACAATTAATAATTAATTGTTGAGGAATAGTAATGACAGCCATGATTTTAGCAGCCGGATTGGGAACACGAATGCGACCTCTTACCGACAGTACCCCAAAACCACTGCTTAAAGTAGGAGGAAAACCCCTTATCGTTTGGCATATTGAAAATTTAAAAGATGCAGGTTTTAAAGATATTGTGATTAATGTTGCCTACTTGGGAGAAAAAATTATGGACTATTTGGGTGATGGCTCTCAATACGGTGTAAACCTTTACTTCTCGGATGAGCAAGATGAAGGTGCGTTGGAGACAGCCGGGGGAATAGTAAAAGCTTTAGCTCTTTTAAGTGATACTTTTTTAGTCGTTAACGGTGATGTTTGGACGGACTTTCCTTATGATAAGAATTTTAAACTCTCTCGTGAGCAATTGGCTCATTTAATTTTGATTGATAATCCGGAACATAATTTAAAAGGAGATTTCTTTTTAACCGGGACTGAAGAGAAGTACACTTTTTCAGGTATCGGTTATTATTCAAAAGAGATGTTTTCCAATTTAAAATACGGCAAACAAGCATTGGCTCCATTACTCTTTAAAGCCATAGATGAAAATAAGTTAACTACAGAACATTATGCCGGTGAATGGCACGATATAGGAACACCTGAGCGTTTAGAAGCGTTGAATAGTCGGTTAATGTCTAATGTATATCTTTAAAAAATCACTATTATCTCACTTTATTATGTCATTATAAAAAGACTAATTTAACAATATGGAAAAAATTTGAAAACATTAAAAAACTTAACAATACTTTATGTAGAAGATGAAGAGACAATTATAGAAAAGTATGCTTATTTTTTAGAAGAGTGTTGCAACACATTGTATCTTGCTCGCGATGGAGAGGAAGCTTATGAGATCTATAAAAAATATAAACCTCAATTGATTATTATGGACTTACAGATTCCAAAACTTAATGGTATGGGATTGGCAAAAAAGATTAGGGAGGCAGATGATGAAGTTCAGTTAATTGCGTTAACAGCCTATTCAGACAGAGAGATTCTTTTAGATATTGTAGATTTAAACTTTTCATCGTATTTAATCAAGCCCGTAGGTCGTGGTGACTTAATGAAAGCACTTTTAAAAGTTTCGAAAAAGATTGACAAAGGGCACAATATTCATCTGCCTTATGGTTGTATGTGGGATGATAAAAGTAAAACACTTTTTTGGAATGATCAATCGGTGCTCTTAACCAAACGTGAGACAAAACTTTGTGAACTTTTGGTAGAAAAAAACGGTGCAGCTTGTTGTGATGATGAGATCTTTTTTTATGTTTGGGGTGATGAATTTGACAAAACCATCACCAATGCATCGATTCGTACCTTGGTGAAAAATTTACGTAAAAAAATTCCTAAAGATTTAATTAAAAATCAATATGGAGTAGGATACAAAATTAACTTTTAAGCCTTAATGTTTTTTTGAAGATATTTGGCAACGGCATCTTCATCGTTGCTTTCTTCTAAAACAATATCTGCTTCTTTTTTTACAACGTCCAGTGCATTTCCTACGGCTACGGCAGTGCCTGCCAATTTAAACATACCCAAATCATTTAAACTGTCTCCAAAAACGGTGGTCTCTTTTGCCGAGACATTAAGATACTCGTGAACCTTTTCTAAGGCATGGGCTTTGTCGCCTAAGGGATGGAGAATGGTTAAGAAATAACAATCCATATACTTTTCAGGAGCCAATTTAAGTTCAACTTCATGACCAAAAACTTTTTGAAGATGCTTGGTTAAGGGGCGTAAAATTTTCTCATCTCCCATATAAACAATTTTAAGGGTATCATTTACTCCATTGATTTTTTGCTTAAAGACCAAACGTTTATCTTGTGCATAGTTGTGCCCAATAAGATGCTCTTGAAAATCATTAAGTAGAGGAGGAATGGCAAACGTTTCATCTAAAGAGTTATGGTCATTGAGTGAGATGACAAAGGGATAGATACCAAAAGCAATTCCCTCATGAATAATGGCATCACCAATCTCTTTACCTAAAGTTTTAATGTCTATAAGTTTTTTCCCCGTAGTGGCAACCATGGCACCATCTAGTAAAATGAGAGGTGTGTTGAGGGTTAATCCCTCTAAAAATTCATGGGTTTTAGAAAAACTTCTAGCAGTGGCTACAGAGAGTTCAGCGTAAGGTTCTTTTTCATTCCAAATTTTTTTAGAAAAATGGCTCACACGTTGTGTACTGTGTAAAAAAGTATGATCCAAATCAGTAATGTAAAGTTTTTTCATTTAATTTTCTTTTTTTTGAAGAATTATAGCTTAAAATTTGCTAATATCTTTTGTATGGATATACTCACTCAATTTATAATTATTATGATTATTTTGGAACTCTTTGAAGCCCGTCTTCAAAAAGCTAATACCTTGGGTGCCGTAATTGAAAAATTGTATATCTACTATAAAAAGAGTATCTTTCTTTTCTTTATGGTGCATCCAACATTTTATTTTGTGCTGTTTGTAAGTCTCTATTTAAATGTTCTAGATTTTTATATCATTAGCATTTTATTGATTAAATTATTTGATATCTTTTTTAAAATAGAGTTGATAAAACAACGTTATATCCATCAAAATATGGACAAAGAGTTGGAAAAAATATTAACACTGAAAATGGCACCATGGATGGGGTTTTTGGGTGTTTTTTTGTACGTACCCCTTCTCTTTATGGCGATATTCCCATAAAAAAAGAAAAATTAACAAAATATTGCTATAATTATGCAACTACTATATGAATACTACAAAATCCCCATTTAGCTTTCAAGAGGACCTATGAGCGAACAACAACAAAAAAAACAGAACACCAATAAGAAAAATAATCGTACCCACGTACCCGTTGAAGGGTATAAAGTTGAAGAACTACAATCTAAACCCCTAGAAGAACTTGTTCAAATAGCGAATAAAGTTAACGTTGAAAATCCAAATGAATATAAAAGAAAAGATCTTATTTTTGAAATTTTAAAGTCACAAGTATCTCAAGGAGGATTTATTCTCTTTACAGGTATTTTAGAAGTGATGAACGATGGGTATGGTTTCTTAC
This sequence comes from bacterium, assembly GCA_018822805.1. Taxonomy (GTDB): domain Bacteria; phylum Campylobacterota; class Campylobacteria; order Campylobacterales; family Sulfurovaceae; genus UBA1140. The sequence goes on along the minus strand of JAHJJU010000051.1, from coordinate 31,877 downwards.
GTTCAGAAGATGGCAACTTTGCGAACTCAAGTAACGATACCTATGTCAGTGGAACCCAAATTAAACGTTTTGCTCTTAGAAATGGTGACATTGTAACGGGTCAAGTACGACAACCTAAAGATCAAGAAAAATATTATGCTTTATTAAAAATAGAAGCCATTAATTACCTGCCACCGGAAGAGTCTAAAAAACGACCTCTTTTTGATAACCTGACGCCTCTTTATGCTACGGAACAGCTGAAACTTGAATACAACCCATTAAAATTAACAGGTCGTGTACTTGATCTGTTTACCCCTATAGGTAAAGGACAAAGAGCCTTAATTGTTGCTCCTCCTAGAACGGGTAAAACAGAGCTTCTTAAAGAGTTGGCACATGGTATTACCCATAATACTCCGGATGTTTCACTGATGGTTCTTTTGGTTGATGAACGACCGGAAGAGGTAACCGATATGCAACGTTCGGTTAAAGGTGAAGTCTACAGCTCAACGTTTGACTTGCCAGCACAAAATCATGTTCGTACAGCAGAAATGGTCATAGAAAAAGCAAAAAGACGGGTTGAGAGTGGTAAAGATGTGGTTATTTTACTCGATTCCATTACAAGATTGGCTCGTGCTTATAACACGGTAACGCCAAGTTCGGGTAAAGTACTTTCAGGTGGGGTTGATGCCAATGCTTTGCATAAACCAAAACGATTTTTTGGTGCTGCTAGAAATATAGAAGAGGGTGGTTCTTTAACCATTATTGCAACAGCATTGATTGATACGGGTAGCCGTATGGATGAGGTTATTTTTGAAGAGTTTAAAGGTACAGGTAACTCGGAAGTGGTGTTGAACCGTTATGTATCGGAGCGAAGAATATACCCTGCGATTGATGTGACCAAATCAGGAACCAGAAAAGAAGAGCTGATGATTGACCCTGAAACCCTTCAAAAAGTATGGGCAATTAGAAATGCCATGCAAAATATGGAAGATGTTGAGGGACTTAAGTTTTTGTTCTCTAAAATGACAAAAACCAAAAGTAATGAAGAGTTCTTAGCCATGATGAACGATGCATAAAAAATATGAGCAATACTGAACCGATAGGTGAAGATTTAGTGAGAAAAGTATTATGAAAATAGGCGTGTTTGACTCCGGTGCCGGAGGTTTAAGCGTTGTTAAAAGTTTGCTACATCATAACCTTTTTGATGAAGTCATTTATTATGGGGACACAGCTCGTGTTCCTTATGGTCCTAAAGATAAAAATACCATTATTCGCTACTCTCTTGAAGCTTTAGAATTTTTTAATAACTTTGATATTGATTTGTTAATTACAGCATGTAACACGGTTTCTGCTTATGCCCTTCCCGAGATGAATGCTCAGAGTAAGTACCCTGTTTTAGGGGTTATTGAACCGGGGGTAATGGCACTTGAAAACAGTCAATTGGCTAAAGATGATGCTATTTTAATTATTGCTACACGAGCCACCATTGCTTCTAAACGTTATCAAGATGCTTTAGGGAAATTGGGTCATAGTAATATTACAGCTTTACAGACAGGACTTTTTGTTCCTTTGGTTGAAGAGGGTATTTTTGACGGTGAGATTATTCAAGCGACGATGAAACACTATTTTTCTGAAATAGAGATACCTAAAGCGATTATTTTAGGATGCACGCATTTTCCTTTGATTGCTGATGCATTACAAAATTATTTTGATGGAAAACCACTCTTAATTCATTCAGGAGAAGCGATTGTTGAGTATTTAGAAGCCCGTTATGATTTGGTACCTCAAGAGAAAGAAACAAGCTTGAAAATATTTGCTTCGGATAATGTGGCAGGATTGAGAAATATTGCTGATAGATGGCTGTAGGGGTAGAGCCATGTCTCTACCCTTTATAGAATTGATGTACAGGATTAATACAACCCTACAGCCTTACGAACAATCGCCATTTTAGCATTGGCAATTTTTTGCATTTTTTGAGCTCCATCACTTAATATATCTTTGACCATATCAGGGTGTTCAAGATAGTAAGCACGTTTCTCTCTAGCCTCGGCAAACTCTTCCCAAATAAGCTCTTTGAGGTATTTTTTAAAGTGACCGTAACCCTCTTCCCCTGTTTTATAACGTTTCTGAAGTTCTACTTTTTTATTCTCATCCAAGAAGAGAGAAGCAATGTTATAGATGTTGCAGCCTTCATACTCAAGAGGTTCACCCATTGGGGTTGATGAGCTAATAATCTTATTACAACGTTTTTGTAGTTTCTTTTCCGTCTCCATAAAAATATCGATGGCATTGTCATAACTTTTCGACATTTTTTGTCCATCAATTCCTGGGATGGTTGCAACATGCTCTTCGACCACATGTTCTGGTAGGGTGAAAATTTCACCGTATTCATTGTTAAACTTCGTGGCAATGTCTCTTGTCATTTCAACATGTTGAATTTGGTCTTTTCCTACAGGAACTTTTTGTGTATCGAGCAGTAAAATATCAGCAGCCATCAACACAGGATAAGAGAAAAGAGCATGATTGGCTGCAATACCTTTGGCAATTTTGTCTTTATAAGAGTGGGCTCTTTCAAGTAGTCCCATGGATGTAAATTTAGAGAGAATCCAATAAAGCTCTAATACTTGTGGAACATCACTTTGTACCCAAAATGTTGTTTTATGAGGATCAATCCCCAATGATAAATAGTCAACTGCAGCATCAAATGTAAGTTGATGTAACAGTTTTGCATCTTTTGACGTGGTAAGTGAGTGATAGTTGGCAATAAAAGTAAAAAGTTCTTCACTCTCTTGAAGCTCTATCATGGGTTTCATTGCACCAAAGTAGTTTCCAATATGGAGTTTACCTGAAGCTTGAATTCCTGTTAGTACACGCATGGTTATCCTTAAATATAAATACCTTTTAATGCCGTAAGTATAGCAAAAAAATGATAGAAATTAGAGAGAATAGATCTTTACAAATGCGTCATATTTTATTTATTTATTCTTTTGATAAAATATTACTATAATTATTTAATAATGTTTTATGATGTTTTATTGTATGATTTAGATTAATAAGGACAATGTTATGAAAAAAATAATTTATATTTTCTTGATTCTTCCTGTGTTGGCGATGTCCGGGTTTGATATGGTGAAAGTAAATAATGCACTTTTAAGTATTAAATCTTCTTCATCCTTAAAATATTACAGTAGTAATAAAAATATAAATATAACGAAAAAGTTAAACTTTACATCGTTAGAAGAGGCAAATATTGTTATTTTTCCTGAAAAAAATGATAATAAAAAAATGTTAATTGTCGGTTCTTATCAAGAACTGCGTATGAATAAAAATAGTATTGGTGCTGTCTATCTAAAAAAGGGTCGTACACAGATTATTTTTGTTGATGAACGTCTAAAAAACAATGGATTATCACTACCGGTAGTATTTCAAAAATATGTAATTACAGAGTGCCAGCTTAATTTGGTTTGTTTATTGACCCTTCTTTAAAATCTCTTTAAAATGGGTTTAGAAATTAGTTATTTCTTTTAGTATTCACAATTCAGCACTTTTTTATGTTAGAATAATGAAAAATAACTTGAGGGAGTAACTTTGTATAATCAATTTTTATTTTTTAATAATTATAAAAGAGTTTATTATATGCTTACAGCTTATGTGGCTCTTATAGTTGCAGTTACTTACTTATTGCATAATATTGAAAGTTTTGAAATGAAGTTAAAAGATTTACTTTTAAATCAATCAATTGATATGATTGATACGACTTCAACCAAAATTATAGATAGAATGCTCATAAAAGATCCTAATTTTGTTCATTCTAATTTGCAGGACAGTGAAGTACGACTTAAGAATGAAAAAAAGTTGTCTGTTTTAGTTAATGATGACATTACAGCCCTTTACATGCTCTTTGTTGCACAAAATAAACTTTTCTTTCTTTTAGATACAGGAGCTGTAGATCGAGGAGAAATAGGTGAGGTATTTATTCCTGAAAATGAAGCATATTTTGAGGAAGTTTATAAAGATAAGAAAAAAAGAACATTTATACAAAAAGAATTGGGACATTTAGGTTTTACATTAATCAAGCCAATTATTCAAAATAATCAAACAGTTGGTTACCTTGTTGTAGATTATACTCAGAAGCATTTGTCTTCTTTATCTGCTCATATAGATACCATAGTAGAAGTTTTAGTTGTTTTTATATTTGTATTGATGTTTCTTTTATCGGCGTATATCATTTATTTTTGGTACAGCAATTATGTCAAATATAAAATTTACCGTAATCCTAAAACCAATACATTGAACAAAGTCTATTTAATAGATAATGTTGATAAGATTGATTTTAAACACTATTATGTTGCTTTAGCAGACTTAGACTTTTTTAAACGGGTTAATAATCTTTACGGACAAGCCAACGGGGATAAGGTAATTATCTCTATTATACAGAGTATTGCTTCTCAATTACGAAAAGAGGATATGCTCATTCAATACAGTGGAGAAGAGTTTCTTTTACTCATCTCTAAAGATAAAATGAATGAACGTATGTTTCAACATCTTTTAGAGGACATTCGTATTTTAATAGAGCGTCTTAATTTTAATATTGCAGATGAACGATTCTCTTTAACCATTTCGATTGGGGCTTTAATGAATACTGAGTTAGAAAAATCACTTCAAGATTGTATTCATAAAGCCGATACAGCACTTTATGAGTGTAAACATAATGGTCGTAATACCATTTGTTATTTTGATATGACACAAACTAAAAGGGTGTATCGTGAAAAATTAAAAGAGTTGATAGAGTCCGATAAATTGGTTTGTTATTATCAACCTATTCGAAATTTAACTACTAGAAAATTGCATCACTATGAAGCACTTTTACGTATAGAAGATGGTGAAAATATAATTTTTCCGGATAAAATTTTACCTGATTTAGAAGACAGTCATCTTTACAGTTTTTTAACAAAACGTGTTCTTGAATACAACATTAAAACATTAAGATTTGACCCAAAGATGAGAATTAGTGTTAATTTGAGTGCAGATGATTTGGTGAATGATACAATTTTATCACTTTTAGCACAAAATGCTGATTTATCAGAACGGATGTTTATTGAAATTTTAGAGAATAAAAGTATTGACTACAAAAAAGTAGAACTCTCTATTCAAAAACTTAAACTTTTTGGTTATAAGATATGTATTGATGATTTTGGTACAGGGTATTCAAACTTGAATCATCTTTTGAATTTATCGGTTGATTATTTGAAAATTGATGGAAGTATTATTAAGGAGATTCATCATGATAGGCGTGCTTACAGTATTGTAAAAACATTTGCACTTTTTTGTAGACAAAATGACATTGAAGTGATTGCTGAGTTTATTGATAATCAGGATATTGTTGATATTTTGAAAAGTTTTGGAGTGCAGTATGGACAAGGGTTCTACTTCTCTAAAGCAAAACCCTATGCAGAGTTGGACAAAGAACATCTATAAAATCAGTTAAACTGATCTTTTAAATATTAATCGTCATCTACCCTCTGTCCACGTTTTCTCCCTCCCAGATCCAATGGTACACCCTCAAAGTCAAATTTTTCTCTAAAGACATTTGATAAATAACGTTTGTATGAAAAATGCAATCCATCAGGTCTATTCATAATAATTGCAATTTTAGGTGGTTTTGTCTCATATTGTGTTGCAAATTTAATTCTTATAGTTGCACCGTTTAGACTTGGTGGATGGTGTCTACTTATGGCATATTTTAATACTTCATTAAGCTCAGCTGTTGGAATACGTTGTTTGTAACGTCCGTAAATATTAACAATCTCATCTAAAATTTTATGTACTCGAAGACCTGTTTTTGCTGAGATGGTTATCAGTGGTGCATAATGTAAAAACTTAAGTTCATCACGAATGTTTTCAACTGCTTTTCGGTAAGTCTCTTCATCTTCTTTATGGATGTCCCATTTATTGAGTACAATTAAACATCCGAGTTTATGTTTTTCTACGAGGTTGGCTATCCGTTCATCGAGTTCAACCACACCTACAGTTGCATCAATCATCAGTAAAGCAATATCAGCATCTTGTAACATACTTTCTGTTCGTTCAAATGCAAATTTTTCAATACCAAGTATTTTTCCACGTTGTCGAATACCTGCTGTATCGACAAATGTAATCTTATGATCTTTATATTCGAGCTCTGCATCAACGGGATCAATGGTTGTTCCAGCAACATTTGAGACAACTGAACGTTCTTCGTGCAGTAAAGCATTGAGAAGAGAGCTTTTTCCTGTATTGACACGACCGATAATGGCTACTTTAATTTCATTATCTTCCTCTTCTTCTTCCTCAATTTGAACCATCTCAACAATCTCTTCAAAACTTAGCTCTTCATCTTCTGTAAGTTGTAAGCCCTCATTGGCTTCTTCTCGTTGTGGAATGTACGCTTCTAGCCATGCATAAAAGTCATTCATGTAACGGTTGTGACTGACCGACATAGGAAAAGTTCGGTCTGCTCCAAACTCTAAAAAGTCCCAGTAACGTAGGTTTTCATCTTTATCGTTGTCTATCTTATTAACAACCAAGGCAATAGGTTTGTTCAGTTGTTGAAGACCATAAAAAAGCTCTTTATCTTCTGCATCAGGAAGGTTTTTCCCATCAACAACATAAATAATAATATCAGCTTCATTAGCAGCACGCAATGAGAGCTTTTTTACAATGGAGAACATCTCTGTACTGTCATCAATACCACCGGTATCAATGACTTCAAAATCACGGTTACCGGAGATGGTAACAACACGTTTCTTTATATCTCTTGTCGTTCCTACCACATCTGAAGTGATGGCATCTCGTTCACGTGCTAAACGGTTAAATAGAGAACTTTTCCCTACATTAGGGCGTCCTAAGATGGCTACTTTTTTAAGTTGAGTCATTGGTCTCTTTCTATTAAATATTATTGGAATTATAGCAGATTTTATTATTATATTGATTTAGGTAAATTTTCAATATAAAGTGACTGAGAAGGGAAAGCAAATGTGGCATTGTTCTCTTCTATTATTTTCATGATTTTAAGATTGATATCTTCTTGAATGGAGAGATATTTTTCCCAATTGGATGTTTTTGAAAAGGTATAGATTAAAATTCCCAGTGAGCTGTCATCAAAAGTGGTGAAATTTACCAGCATGGTTTCATTTTGGGCAATGCCTTCATGATTTCTTAACATAGTTTTAATATCAAGAATGATCTTTTCTATCTGTTCACTTTTAGCATCATACGTTAACCCTATGGTCATTTTAATACGTCGAATACCTCGCCTTGAAAAGTTTTCAATAGGACTGTTTGCAATCATTTGGTTAGGAAGGGTAATTAATGATTTTTGGAAAGAACGAATTTTAGTGGTACGCATACCGATATCTTCAACAGTTCCTTCAACATTGTCTATTTTAATCCACTCTCCGATACGAATAGATTTATCAAGTAGTAGAGCTATGGAGCCAAAGAGATTGGCTGCTGTATCTTTGGCAGCCAAAGCAAATGCTAAACCACCAATACCCAGTCCGGCGACAAGTCCTGTTACATTAATACCCCACGTTTGTAAGACAGTACCTAAGCCAATAGCGATGAGAATACCACGAATAATATTGAGTAAAAAGTTTCCTACTTCATGAGAAAGTTCAGGGTTGAATTGTTCTGTGAAATGGTAAATGGCACCTCTTAAAGCATGAATAAGTGCATAAAGTGCCCAAAATATATTAAAAATAATCATACTGTCAATAAGTTTGTTAATAAAGGGTGTCTCTAAAAAGAGTAGGGCAAAAAAGAGCCGAACACCAATAGTAACAAAAATAAAAGAGATTGGTCCTTTAAGTGCTGAGAGTATTCGATCATCATAATAGGTTTTAGTTCTTTGTGCAAGGGGCTGAAGTACTTTTATGGTTAATGTGGCAAAAAGTTTTCGTAGCATCAGAAAAAAGCAGAGTGAAAAAAAAGCAGTTAAAATATTGGCAAGAGGAATATTAAAAATAAGTTGACTCCAAAAGCTCTCATATTGACTTTTGTAAAGCTCATTGAGTAAGGTTTGTATTTGTGGAAAAAAATTAATGTCCAATTGTTCAATGATTTCGTGGGTTTGAGTTGTATTATTGTCATGCATTGGCTATTTCTTTTAATAGGATTAGAGTTATTAACTTGTATTTTATCTAAAAAAACTATGATATTACATCATATTGTCACAGTTCACACACATAAATATGATTAAATCAACGTATTAAAATAATAAAGGATTATTATGAAAAAATTGCTAATGGTATTTGGTTCTCTGTTATGTTTATCATCAATGGTACAAGCAGAGACAATCAGAGCTGAGTACAAAGTAGAGTTTGGCATTATTGGTGAGATTGGCATTGCCCAAGCAACACTGGTTAGAGATAACAAAAATTATCAGATTGATGTAGAGTTAAAAGCTACGGGAATAGCAAAAACTCTTTCAGGAAATCAACAAGAGCATCATGTCTCAAGAGGACACATTGAAAATGGTATTATGGTTTCTGATATTTATCAAATTATTAAATCACATGGTTCTAAAACATCCAATAAGGTCTATAGAATCGATCATAAAACAAAAACGGTATACAAAGAGCATAAACGTTGGAAAAATCAAAAAATAACAATGGATGAGAACTCTACTATCGACTTTTATTCAAAAGATGATCTCTTAACACTCTATTTTAATTTAGATAAAAAGATTATGGATAAAGTAAAAAGTAATAACTATACTTTTGAAGCTGTAGGTGCTGAAAAACAGAGTGGATCCGTTGATGTTGTTATTCCTAAAAATACGGAGTTAGATGAATTTAAAGAGGCATTAGGTGAACAAAAAGATAACTGGTATGCACGAGCAATTATTCATCAAGATATTTTTTCAAGTGACAAGGGTGAGTTGTTGTTAAGCATCGATAAAAATGGGGTAACGCAAAAAGCCGTTCTAAAAGATGTGATCTTTTTTGGGGATATACGGGCAAAAAAAATATAGAAACCTGAGTTCGAAACAAGTTATGTAATATCTCTAATTAGATATTGCATATGAAGTCAAATCCGGAAGGGTACTCGGTTAAATCAAGCACCTTTCTTTAAACAGTTCAAGCACTCTTTACTCTCTTCTTTGATAATGGTACGGCTCTTAGATTCTTTAAATTGGGGTCTATATTTTAGAACCATTTTTCGTAGTTTATTGTACTTTTTACCTTTTAGTTTTATAATTTTACTGCTTTGTTTTGCCACATAACGAGCAGGGTTAACAGGTTTACCGTTTTTATAGAGTCCAAAATGTAGGTGAGGACCGGTGCTTCTTCCTGATGTTCCTACATAACCAATGACTTTACCTTGAGGTATGTTTTGTCCTCTATGAATGTTTTTTGCATACCCTCTCATGTGTGCATAAAGCGTTTTTAATCCATTAGAGTGTTGAATAATAACGGTTCTACCATATCCACCTTTCCATCCTTTATGCACTATTTTCCCGGCTGAACTGGCAACAATAGCACGCCCCGTTCGTGCAGCATAGTCAATACCTAAATGGGCTTTATAGCGTTTTAAAATAGGATGAAAACGTCGGTGAGTAAAGCCACTGGATATGCGTTTAAAGTTTTGTACAGGACGAATAAATTTTGTATGGTAGGTACGTTTATATTTTGTACCTAAAGAGTCATAATACTTTTCATCTTCCATTAAAAAGCCATAAAAAGGTTTTTTATTGATCTCGATAAGACAGGCTTCGATTTGTGGACTTGAAAAGACTTTCCCATTTCTATAGCGTTGGGTATAAAAAATGATAACTTTATCGCCTTTTTTCATTTTTTGAAGAGGAAGTGCATTGGAGTAGACCTCTTCTAGTTCTTTACCGTAGTACCAACTTTTTGTTGCATTGTAGAGATCTTTTTTTAGAGAATTTTTAATTTGAATTGAGATGGTTTTTTCAATAATTTCATAAGGAATAGGGAGGTATTTTGCAACATAACCATTTTTTGTGTTGTTAAGTTGAAGCATCAGTTCGTCGGAAACCGGTATTTTAATGGTGGTTATTTTGTTGTTTTTCTTCTCAATGGTATAACTTTGACCCGATCGTATCTCTTGAATAAGCTCTTTATCATCTTGATCCATGTTGTAGTAAGTTTTTTGGGGGATATTGTGTTGTTTAAGGAAACCTAAAAAGGTTAATTTATTACTCCATTGGTACTCTTTGGCAGCAAGATTTTCTGCTAAAAAGAGCATGGAGATTAACAAAAACAGTGATTTTATGGGCATACAGTCTCTTTTTTAAAAATTTTGATTATTTTAACTGAAATATTCTTACTTATACGTTGTATTGAGAACAAAATCAATAACTTTTGTATAAGATGAATTCTAACCAAATATGTTAAACTTGCACGAAAAAAGGTTATGGTTGAAAAAATATATATTGGGCATGGACAGAGGGATTTTATTTATGCTGTTGGCTTCACTCTCGTTTGCTGTGATGGGTGGGTTTGCAAAGGTGGTTTCTGAAGTTTTACCCCCTGTAGAAGTGACATTTTTTAGAAATATTTTTGGGGTAGCATTGATAGGATTTGCCATCTATAAGTCACCTCTTAAACAGATAGGAGGAAAACCCTTATTGCTTTTTTTTCGTGGGGCGATGGGTTTTGTAGCTCTGTTGGCGTACTTCTATATTATTGCTTACATTCCTCTAGGTGAAGCCGTTACGTATAATAAGACATCACCCATATTTGTAGCGATATTTGCTTATCTGTTTTTAAATGAAAAATTAAGTAGGTGGGCAATTTTGGCTATTGGGATAGGGTTTGCAGGTATTGTTTTTATTGCTCAGCCTGTGGGTGGTACCTTTGATAAGTATGACATATTGGGAATTTTTTCAGGTATAGGTGCAGCATTGGCGTACACCTCTATTCGTGAACTTCGACAATATTACGATACACGAGCCATTGTCATGAGCTTTATGGGAGTGGGTACCTTAGCTCCTTTACTTTTAATGTTGGTCACGCCTTATGTTAATCCACCTCAAAGTTTGGATTTTATGTTTGCCGAGTTTGTGATGCCTAAAGGGATTATTTGGTTGTATGTTTTAATGATGGGGCTTTCTGCTACCCTTTCACAAGTTTTAATGACCAAAGCTTATGAGTTAACCAAGGCAGGAATTGTTGGAACCATAAGCTACTCTAATATTGTATTTGCTGTGATTATTGGGGTGATGTTGGGTGACCCTATACCGAATATTTGGACATTTTTGGGTATACTTTTGGTCATAACTTCGGGGCTATTGGTGGCTTTGAGTAAAGAGAAATAAAATTATAGAATGGTGCAATAAATTGACACCCTACAGGAATGCACCCTACTGGAATGTAAGAAGAGTAGGGTGTCAATTTATTGCACCACCTTAAGGAAAAACATGATACTAATTGCCGGACCTTGTGTACTTGAAAGCCGTGACAATGTAATGAAAATTGCAGAATCACTTAATAAATACCATGAAGATTGCACAAAAGATTTTTACTTTAAAGCAAGTTTTGATAAAGCCAATCGAACATCATTGGACTCATTTAGAGGTCCAGGGCTTGATGAGGGATTAAAGCTTCTCCAAGAGGTTAAAGAACAATTTGGATATAAACTTTTAACCGACGTTCATGACTACACGCAACCACAAGCAGCAGCAGAAGTGGTGGATGTTTTACAGATTCCTGCTTTTTTATGTCGTCAGACCGATTTGTTGGTGGCTTGTGCTAAAACATCAGCTGTGGTCAACATTAAAAAAGGACAGTTTTTAGCCCCAGAAGCGATGGAACATTCGGTAGCTAAAGTGCTTAAAACCCGAGGATTTGATGGTAAAATAAGCCATGAAAGTGCTGAAAAATATGGTATTTGGTTGACTGAACGGGGGTCTAGTTTTGGTTATGGAAATTTGGTGGTGGATATGCGTGGACTTAAAATTATGCGAGAGTTTGCACCGGTGATTTTTGATGCCACACATTCGGTACAATCACCGGCATCAGGTGGAGCAACCTCTGGTGGTGACAGTTCGATGGTGCCGTATTTGTCACGTGCTGCAGCAGCTGTGGGTGTGGATGGATTCTTTTTTGAAACACATTTTGACCCAAGCATTGCACTGAGTGATGGACCAAACATGATAGAGTTGAAAAAGTTAGAAGCCTTGGTTAAACAAATAGATGCAATTAGAAGCATTGTAGAGTAGGGTGTCAATTTATTGCACCAAAAAAAGTTTAATTTGTTATAATTATTTCAAATTATTAAGTAACGAAGGAAGTAGATGACAACAGTAGAAGGTAACTTAAGCGTAGATAAGAGTAAAAAAGTAGCGATTATTAATGCACGATTCAACCATTTTATTACCGATAGATTGGTAGAAGGTGCACAAGATGTGTACGCAAGACATGGTGGAAATGTAGACGATTTGGATTTAATCTTGGTTCCGGGTGCATTTGAAATCCCATTTGCTCTAGACAAGGCATTGGCATCCGGAAAATATGATGCTGTCTGTTGTTTAGGAGCTGTTATTCGTGGTGCAACACCTCATTTTGATTATGTATCGGCAGAGGCAACCAAAGGTGTAGCAAGTGCCACCATGAAACATGGAAAACCGGTGACGTATGGTGTCTTGACCGTGAATAGCATTGAACAAGCAATAGAGCGTGCAGGTACCAAAGCAGGAAATAAAGGTGGGGAAGCAATGGCAGGATTGATTGAGATGATGAACCTTTATAGTGCGTTAGAAGAATAATTCTGATTAATGGTGCAATAAATTGCACCCTACAGTTTTGAAATTTTATAATGATTTGGACGTGTAGGGTGTATTTCAATACACCATTTCAAAACAGAAAAATGTATATCAAAATTCATTCATTGAGTTTTGATATGCATTCGATTGAGAATGAAAGTAAAAAGGTAATAACTATGGCAACACGACATCAAGCACGAACAGCAGTGGTAGGACTACTCTACGCATACGATTTAGGTAACGATAACATCGCTGCTTTTTCAGACGAAATTTTCGAAGAAGATAAAATTCGTAACAAACAAAAAGAATTTTCAAAAGCTCTTTTTCAGGGAACCATTGATAATCTTGCTGTGATTGATATGGAAGTTAAAAAACATTTAAAAGATTGGGATTATCACTCTATCGGGAAAGTAGAAAAATCTATTTTACGTTTAGCAACGTATGAGATTCTTATAGCCGGTACGGATAAACGTATTATTATTAATGAAGCAATTGAGTTGGCTAAAGCTTTGGCTGACGATAAATCACCAAAATTTATTAATGCTGTACTTGATGCAGTTGGAAAAGAGTCGTCTGCAGGTATTGAAATACCTGCAGAGACAAATGTACCGAAAGAGAAGCCGGAATAATAGATTTAGAAATATTAAACTAAGGATAAAAATGAGTGCCTTAAAAGACAGAAGAATGACGATAGATGAAGCTGTAGAGCTCATCGAAAAAGCTGATTTGAAGACCTTAGGAAAAATGGCAAGAGCCCGTAAAAAAGAGTTACACCCTAAAGGGGTCACTACCTTTGTGGTGGACAGAAACATTAACTATACCAATATTTGTTGGGTTGATTGTAAATTTTGTGCTTTTTATACCCATGAGAAAAAAGAAGATGCTTATATTTTAACCTTTGATGAGATTGATCAAAAGATAGAAGAGTTATTGGCTATTGGTGGGACACAGATTCTTTTTCAAGGTGGGGTGCATCCAAAACTTGAAATAGAGTGGTATGAGGATTTGGTGGAGCATATTCATCAAAAATACCCACAGGTAACCATTCATGGTTTCTCAGCAATTGAGATTGATTATATAGCACGACGTTCAAATATCTCCATTTCAGCAGTATTGGCACGGCTTAAAGCTAAAGGACTCAGTTCTATACCTGGTGCAGGTGCTGAGATATTAAGTGATAGGGTTCGTGATATTATCGCTCCTAAAAAGCTGGATAAAGACAGATGGTTAGAAGTACATAGAGAGGCACATAAACTTGGTATTAAATCAACAGCTACGATGATGTATGGAACTGTTGAGACCACTAAAGAGATAGTAGAACATTTTGATTTGGTACGGCAATTGCAAGATGAGACAGGTGGATTTAGAGCTTTTATAATGTGGTCGTATCAAAGCGATCATACAGAACTTAAACGAGAGTTGCCGACCATAGAGAAGACCTCTTCAAATCAGTATTTACGTTATTTGGCAGTGGCGAGGCTCTTTTTAGACAATGTACCCAATATTCAAAGTTCATGGGTGACTCAAGGCAGCTACATTGGTCAGATGGCCTTGCAATTTGGAGCGAATGATTTGGGCTCAACCATGATGGAAGAGAATGTGGTTTCAGCTGCAGGAGCTGCAAACTCGATGAATCAAGATGAGATGATTCATCTTATTCGTGATATAGGTGAACATCCTGCAAAACGTAATACTGCGTATGAGATTTTAGAGAGATTTTAGCTTAATGAAAAAAATAATAATTTTAATGACAATGATACAAGGAATATTAATGAGTGCTACATTAAGCCCAATTACAATAAAAAATAATGAAATCCCTTTCATATTTGAAGAAGATAAAAACTTACCAATTGTTTCGATGCAATTGATATTTAAAAATTCGGGTTCATTAACAGACAGTAAAGACGGCTTAGTAAAGTTGAGTTCAAAACTTCTGAATGAAGGGACTAAAAAAGATGGCAGTGTGGAGTTCGCAACCAAATTGGAAAATAGAGCCATTTCACTATCAGCAGATGCAGGTGCAGAAACATTTGTTATTGAACTTGGTTCTTTAAAAAGTGAGTTTGCTTATGGCGTTGAACTGCTTAAAGAACTTTTAGAAAATCCAAACTACAGTGAAGAGACGCTAAACCATATTAAGACACAAACGATAGGAAGCTTAAAACGAAAAGAGAGTGATTTTGATTATATCTCTTCATTAAAGATGAAAAAGATGCTTTTTAAAGACACTGCCTTAGCCAAAGCATCATTGGGAACGGTGAAGAGTGTAGAGAGTATTACGATAAAGGATATCAAAGCCTATATTAACACTCATTTGGGATTAGAAAATGCCATTGTTGTGATGGGTGGTGATTTAAATGAGCGTGAAGCTTCATCTTTTGCTAAAGAGGTATTGAGTGGACTTTCGAGTATTAAAAGCGTTGAGATTCAGACCATGAAAGCGATTGCAAAGCAACAAATTAAAGAAACTTTGGTAAAAAGTGAACAAGCTTATGTCTATTTTGGAGCACCTTTGGATATGGCTTATGATTCTAAAGAGAGACATCTTTCTGACGTAGCATCATTTATTTTAGGAAGTTCAGGATTTGGTTCTCGTCTTATGGAAGAGATACGGGTTAAAAAAGGTTTGGTCTATTCCGTTTACAGTCATTTTAATGTTAATAAAACACATTCATATTTTTCAGGTTATTTACAAACAAAAATAAAGAGTGGTGATGAGGCAGTAAAAAGTGTTAAAGAGGTGGTTCAAACCTTTTTAGATAAAGGAGTCACAAAAGAGGAGTTGACTTCAGCACAGCAGTTTCTTTTAGGCTCTGAACCTCTTAGAAATGAAACCTTATCTCAACGTTTAGGTCGTGCTTTCCAAGAATATTATAGCAATCGTCCTCTAGGTGAATCGGTTGAGAATTTGAAGAAAATTGAAGCAATGACATTGGATGAATTGAATGCCTTTATTAAAAAGCATAAAGAGATCGCTGATATCTCATTTTCTGTGGTTACCGGAGAAAAAGAATAGAGTTTAACCTATTTTTAGACGAATAGTAAAGCATGTACCGTTTTTATTATTGGAAACGCTAAGCTGACCATGCATATGCTCTTCTATAATCATTTTGGACATATAGAGACCAAGACCTGTACCTGCTTTGGTGGTTTTAGTGGAGAAATAGGGATCGAAGATATTATTGATAACCTCGGAGGCTATTCCTCCGGCATTATCAGTAATGGTAATGACTGCTTGATCGTGTTCGGTATATAAATTAAGATAGATTTCACGTTTTTTATCGTGATTGTTTTCGACTAAGGCATCTTTGGCATTGCTTAGGATGTTCATAATACTTTGTCCAAATTCATTGGGATAACCGATGAGCTTAACGGTGTCTCTGTATTCTATGAAAATCTGTATGTGTTTACTTATTAAGCTTGGCTTCATTAATCTAATGGAGTGTTTAATGACTGCTTTAGGATCAAATTCAACTTTTTCTCTATCGGGTTTGAAGAAATCTTTAAAATCATTAATGGTATTGGACATCTCTTCTATTTGTATGGTTGAGTCATGTTTAAATTCATTGATGGCATTATCATCGAGTCCATATTTATTGTAGCGTAGAACCAAAACTTGATTTATAAGTGCTAAGTTGTTTAATGGTTGTCGCCATTGATGGGCAATCATATTAATGGTTTGACCCATTCGAGCTAAGCGTGATTGATGTAACATAATAAGTTGATGTTTTTTATTTTTTTCTACTTCAATTTGAACCCTCTCTTCGAGAGTTTGGTTTAAATTACGAAGTTCATTTTTGATTTTTTGGAGTTTTTTATTATGCTTTTTTAGTTGTAAAATCCATAAGAAAATACCAAGTAAAATAATGCTAAATGTAATGCTAAGTTGTTGAAGTATGGCATGATCTTTATTTTCTTGTATCTCTATGGTATGGGTTTGAATTTTATTGAGTTGCGTATCAAATTCATTGGAAAATAGACCGGTGAAAATTAAAAATATAAAAATAAAATTTTTCATGATTCTAATTGAGTAGGTTTACCAAAATAGTAACCTTGAGAAGCGTCAACGCCCAACTCACAAAGAATATTAAAAATACCCTCACTCTCTACATACTCGGCAATGGTTTTAATGCCTTGTTTTTTTGCAAAAGCAACAATGGTCTCAACCATGTTTTTTGAAAAATTATCGTGTTCAATATTAAGAATTAAACTGCCATCTATTTTTATATAGTCGGGTTGGTACTCAAGGAGTCTTGTAAAGTTTGAGTAACCTGTACCAAAATCATCAATGGCAATGCTTACCCCATAGGATCGAACTTGTTTAATAAACTCTTTAATGGTGTTTACATTTTTAATGGCTTCATCTTCAAGAAGCTCTAAAGTGAGTTTATGAGCTTGTTCTTTATGCTGTTCCAATAAGTTAAAGAAGATCTCTTTGGTCTCTATTTTTTCAATATCAAGAGCAGAGAGGTTAATCGAAATATTCATATTGGTTTTCACCAAGGCATTAAATGAGTTTTTTAATACCATAGAGGTAATTTGTTTGTAGTATTTACCCTCTTTTGCCGTATTTAAAAAAAAATGGGGAGAGATAATGTTTTTCTCTTCATCTATAAGACGAACCAGTGATTCGTATTTTTCTATTTGTTGTGTTTTGTTGTTGACAATGGGCTGAAAATAGGAGACGATATTATAGGAGTCGATTGCTTTTTTAACCATTTTGAATGTCTCAATGGTTTCTAACGCTTCACTTTTTTTAGTGTTTAAAAGCTCATTGGCAATAATGAAATCTTGTTTGGTTTCTAATAAATCGGTTAAACCTATTTGTGCATTTTCAAAAGCATTTTTACCGTAGCCCAAACTAATTATAATAGAAAGATCATAATCTATAGGTGAAATATTGATTTTTGTAGCGTTGATTTGTTGTTGAAAATATTGTATATCTTTTATTAATTCATTAACTTGAAGGGTATGTACATATTTTTTTGCAAAAACAAATTCGCCTTCTTCTAAAAGATAGACTTTAGAAAATCGACACTTTTTAGGTATCCATGTAAAGATTTTTTTTGCAAACTCTTTTTGAAGTTTATTGCTTTCCTCTTTCTCTAAAGGAGTCTCAATATAGTTAAAGTCTTCTATTTTAATAAGGACCACGATGGATTCATCTAAGGAGGCTAAAAGATCCATGAGTTGTTTTTTAGGATGTATAATATCGGTGATGAGCGTTCTTAAAGCGATAAACTCTTCAATATCATCCTTATAATCGAGTATGGGTTTTATGGTGGTTTTTACATAATAGATGTCACCGTTTTTTGATTGGTTCTTAATAACTCCGTGCCATGTCTCTTTTTTCTCTTTAATTGTCTCCCATAATTTTTTAAAAATAATAGCCGGTTCATCAGGAGAACGAACAATATTATGAGATTGACCAATAAGTTCTTCACGTGTATAGCCTGAAGTTCTACAAAACTCATCATTGACATAGGTAATCATACCATTGAGATCTGTTTTGGAAATAATGGTACTTTTATCAGCTATCTCTTGATACTGTCTCAGTAAACGCGTACTGTTTTTTCGCTGATGATTTTTAACAATCTTCACTTTAATTGTATTAATAGCCTCTTCTAGCTGATGGATATTTAAAGGTTTTAAAATATAACCTTGAACCCCATGTTTGATACTGTCGGTAAAGTAGTGTGTGTCACTGTATGCTGAAATAACTAAAATAGGAACTTCTTTATTAATAGATCGAATTTTTTGAATCATTTCAATACCATTAAGTTTTGGCATATTAATGTCGGTAATGATGAGATCAACAGCATTATTTTTAAATTTATTGAAACCATCTTCTCCATCGACAGCTACAAGAATATGATTAAAATATTCTTGTAAAATAATTTGGGTAGACTTACGTGCTTGTTCATTATCTTCGACATATAAAAGTTTTAATGTATTGTGATCAAGATTCATTAAATTATCCATAATTATTTTATTTATAGATTATACTTTATAAATGTGAAGAATGTAAGCACAATTGTTAAATAATATGATTATTTAAGTGCTTGTAACCATATGACAATATGACATAAAATGGCTACTCTGTTTATTTTTTTTGTATAATGTGTATAAATTTCATAAAGGAAACGTATGCAAGAAGCTAAAGCTTTGTTTCAAAAATTAAAAATTACCTCTTTATTGGATCTGGCATTGCATATTCCTTCTTCATACAACAACACCACCTTAGCCCAAAGTATTAAGATTGGTGAAGTACAAACTTTTGAAGCCAAGGTGGATGAGGTTTCAAATATTAATGGAAGGTTGCGTATAGGTTTTTATCTACTACAATTCAATAGGCGTATAAGCTCCATGCTCTTTAAAGTAACTCCTTATCATCGCCAACTTTATACACTAGGGTCACAACATTACATACAAGGTAGGGTAGAGGAGTATCGAGGTTTTTTACAAATGAATCAAGCAAAATCACTCAAAAAAGTGGGTGAGATTATTCCTAAATACAGTACCGAGGTAAAAGAGAGCAGTATGCGTTCCCTTATCGAGTATTATATATCTGAGCAAAATCTTTATGCTGAAGGTTTAGACAGCCTGGAGGTTGCAACACTACTTGGACTACATTATCCACAAACGATTCAACAAACACAGACCTATGATAGGGATGTTTTAAAATTTGTAGAAGCGTTCAATCACATCAAAAAGCTTAGAGGAAAACGAGAAGATTTTCCTGCTTTAGATGTTTTAAACGGAGAACTTATTCCTTTTGTTAAAAGCCTTCCTTTTCAGTTAACCAAAGAACAACAAAAAGTCATTTATGAAGTTCAACAAGATTTAAAATCAAAAGAAAAAGCAGCAAAACGTTTGATTATTGGAGATGTTGGTTCAGGTAAAACAGTGGTGATTTTAGCTGCTGCTGTTATGGCGTATCCTAAAAAAAGCATCTTAATGGCACCAACTTCATTGCTTGCTGTGCAGATCTATGACGAGGCTGTTAAATTTTTACCCCAATCCATGAGTATTGCTTTAGTTAAACAAGGAAAAACAGAAGGCGATTACCTAACAGCAGATTTTGTTGTGGGAACCCATGCCTTACTCTATAAAGAAGATTTACCTAAAGCCTCTTTGGTAATGGTCGATGAACAACATCGTTTTGGAACCAAACAACGTGCCATACTGGAGCAGCTGATGAGTTCCAAAGAGGAGAAACCTCATTATTTACAATTTTCAGCAACGCCCATTCCAAGAACACAAGCCATGATGGAGTCTGAATTGATTGATGTCAGTTTAATTACCACCACTCCTTTTGAAAAAGATATTACGACACGGATTATCGGTAAAGAGGATTTTCCTGAACTCTTAGAAGATATTAAAGAGCAAATCGCCCAAAATCATCAAGTACTTATTATCTATCCTTTGGTAGAAGAGAGTACACAGATACCTTACCAATCAATTGAAGAGGGTCGAGGATTTTGGGAAAAAAAGTTTCAGAATGTCTACGTAACCCATGGAAAAGATAAAAATAAAGAGGAAGTTTTAAGAAAATTTCGAGACAATGGTGAGATACTTTTAGCAACCACCGTTGTAGAAGTGGGCATCTCTTTACCCTGTTTAACGCTTATAGTGATTGTTGGAGCTGAACGTTTAGGTTTAGCAACACTGCATCAATTACGAGGAAGAGTGGGGCGTTTGGGTTTAAAAAGTTGGTGTTATCTTTTTACCAACAATAAGAAAAATGAACGCTTAAGATCCTTTACACAAACGATGAGTGGTTTTGAAATTGCGAAGTTGGATTTGAAGTTTAGAAACTCTGGTGATATTTTAGACGGTACTGTCCAGAGTGGATTACAGTTCAGATGGTTAAATTTAGCAGATGACGAGCAGATCGTCAAAGTAGCAAAAGAGAGAGTTCAAAATTTGTAGGTCGGGCTGCCCTCTGCCCGACGTATACGTAAACATCTTATATGTTTTTGATTTTATCCAAACTTCTATCAATATTTTAGACTTTATTTTATGCATATTTATGTCGGGCAGAGGGCAGTCCGACCTACGGGATAATATTTGAAAGTTAATAAAAGTACATTAAAAATTTTAGCAGCCATAGTCTGGTACGGTGGGTTTATTGCTTTGTCATTAAAGTCCTATAAACTCTTTTCAGAAGCTTACTCTTTAGACAATAATGTTTTTGTATTAACGATGATGCTTTTTTTTGGTCTTTTTTTAGCTTTACTCAAAACAAAATATATTTTTATAAAAAGTTGTCAAAAGAATCTAAAACGTATCGCTGAACTAAAAGAGCCTAAAGTTTGGCAATTTTATAGAGTAAGATTTTTTATTTTTTTAGTTAGTATGATTGGTTTAGGAGCGTATCTTTCAAGTTTGGCTCATGGAAATTATTGGTTTTTACTTGCTGTCGGAGTTGTTGATATGGCTTTAGCTTTGGCTTTGTTATTGAGTAGTTTTAAATTTTGGAAGTAGGGTGCGTTTTGCAACGCACCGATTATTCAAAATAAAAAAAGGTTATTAATAAAGACCGAATTTCCCATCGGCTCTTTTATACATAACACGCATTAAACCGTCATGGTCATTAAATACGATAAATTGTCGTTTCTTCTCAGCTTTTAATGCTTCGATAGCTTCGTCAAAATCTAGTGGTTTGTGTAACTCTAAATCCATTGGAACCAATTCTACTTCTTCCGGCTCTAGGTCAAGTACTGCTTCTGCATCGGCACCTAAATCTCTAAATGACATAACTTTATGATTTTTGATTTTATCAGCATGTCTTCTTAGAGCTTTCTTTGCTCTTTCAATAGCCGTGTCTGTTGCTACATAAACATCTTTGTCACTTTGAGTAATAACAATGGTGTTTTTATCTTTTAAGTTGATAACAAGTTCTACAGATACCCCTTCTTTAGATTTGTTATCGGCTGTTACGATGGTGTTACTTGAAATGATTTCTAAATTGTACATATTCAAGCCATCAATACTTGTAGAGATGTGTTCTCTAATAGAGTCTGATAGGTCAAAACGTCTTCCCACTATATTTTTACTCATAATTTATCCTTTTACGTTTTTGTACAAAACACCTTTTGTAGTCAGTGTTTATGTAAATATATTATACCGAGAATAGGTAAATAGATAGTAAATAGTACTACAGTTTTTGTAAGCTTCTACGGTGAAAGGTAATGTCTCTATTTAAAGGATCATCTAAATTTCTATATTTAATATAGATATCGACAATAATGGACATGGTTTCATCAAAACTGCTTCCTCCATTAAGTCGGGAAAGTGCCGGACCACATCCTACCAATGCAGCCTCTTTACCAATGTATTGAATGTTGGTTGTGATGTCGTATCCATAAGGATGTGCCGGACCAAAGTGTGCCGTAATGGTTTCTATACAGTCACCACCTGTTCGGTCATAACCTGATACATAAAGCAGTGCCAACTCGGTATACGATCGTGCTAAAAGAGCAGCTTGCTCTTTTTGGTACTGTTGTGTGGTTGCTTTCATGGTTTTTCCTGTTACACTCATAATGAGTGAAGTCAGTGTTGCCATAATCACAATGGTCACGATGGCAGTTACCATAGAAAATGCTTTTTTAGATTTTTTAAGTTGCATTTGTTGCATTTTAATCATCGTATGACCACCTTCTCTTTACAGTTACTTACATTCATATCTTTTGATATGGCTTCAGTTGCACAGAGTTTAAACTGTATCACTCCGGCAGTTTCTGAAAATTTGAAAACCGTAATGTTTCTCATAATGGTTTTTTTTGTACCGTGATCAATATAGTTCTCTCCATTCCATGGTTGATAATTGGAGTAAAGTAGCAAATCATATTGACCTTTACTGTTCATCTCTGGAGCCAATGCATAAGCACTCCATGCCAGTTTATAACGTTCTGTAATGATTTTAGGTTGAAGAACCGGATGTGCAGTGGTCGTAGTAAATGCTAATCCTTCTGAACCATTTTGTGCTACAGGGAAAATACAGTTGGTTGTTCCACCTAAATGTGAAGGTAAGAGTCCCGTACAGTTGTAATCGTATTCTTCACCCGTTTTATAATAATTGTTTTCTTGATAAAAAAGTACAGCTGCCGGATGATTTGTTGTTAAATCTACTTTGCCATTAGAGAGAGTATTTATAATGGTAGCAGCATGATTCAAATCGGATCCCGGTGTAGTAAACCCATTGATTGATGCTCCACCCCCGGATGTATAGTTCGCGACACCACTCCAATATGGTGTGGCATTGGCATCATAACTGTCGTTGTCGTACCCAATCCACTCAATGGTGGTGTATTTGCTACCACCTACAGGAATGTCATCAAGGGCAATAGAGTCATTACTTTCAATAGCAACTCCATTATTATAATAATCCAAATATTTGTCATGGTCTTTTGAAATGGCTGTCCCTTGTATACGGTGGCTTAGACGGTTTACCATTTGTGTGGCTGCGAGTTCAGTTTTACTGCTAACATTATAAACGGCTCTTTGCATGACGTAGTTTTCATAAACCTGTACCAAAATAGAAGAACCAATAGAGGCAACAATACCTAAAATAACCAATACAAAAATAACTTCTATTAAACTAAATCCTTTATGTTTTTTCATTTGAACTCTTCCTCCCCTTTGGGTAAAAATGTACCAATGTTACAAGAGAATGCATGTAAAGTGATGTCTTTTTCTAACTCATCTGCTGTGTTGTTGGTGGTCAATCGTGTTGTAATAAATTTGATGTTGCTTTGTCCTGTAATGTTACGATTATTAAAAATATCATTGGCTGTAGTATTCACTTGCAGCGTGGTAATATCATCGGCATAGGTTACAATAGTGGTTAAGTTTAAATCTTTATCGACATAGTCACCGGTACTTACGGTGGTATCTTCATTATTATAAACAGTTAAACTGACTATTGCACCATGGTAATCATCAACATCATCCGTATAGTTGGAGTCATTGGTATCAAAACCAAAGGTAAGAGAAGGAGGAGCAAGTTCACCCCCAACCAAGGTGGTACGTGCAAATATGTTTTTCATACCGGCTCTTGTATTGCTTATATCAAAAGTAAAAGGATCAGTTACACCCGGAGCTAATGGAGGAGTCCGAGTAATGCTCAGTATGGAAGCTGTTGAATTACTTATATTGGCATCAGCTTCATCCCAATGAGAACTTAAGATAATTCCGGTATGTGAAGCAATAGCTGCTATGGCTTCTTGTTGTAACCCAACATTGGAACTTGCAATGGATTGTTGAATCAACATGGGTGCTGAAAGTAGGGTAATACCAATAATAACCAATGCAAAGATTAGTTCAATCATGGCAATACCCTGTCTAAATTGTTTTCTCATTTGATTTCTCCTTTACCAACCCAATCGATTTGCAGGTACGGCATTTCTATTGAGTTCTAGTTTGTGCCCTGTTTGACCAATTCCACTAGGGTCAGCCGGTGCCATTTTTTTAAATTTAATTTTCCAAAATGGTATACCGTTTACAGCATTTGGATGATAGTTAAGCCAACTGGTTGCATAAATATCAATTTTCGTTACTACTGTTTTTTTATCACCACTGTAGTTGGTTTTTATTTGATTAAAGCGACCATCGTTATAAAATGAGTTACTGATATCGGTTACGGTAACATTGTCTTCATCTATTTCAAATACGTTAATTGTTCCATCGGTTAGAACGTCATGATGCTGAGCTGTATACCAACCTACTTGGGTATTGGCACTGTTGAGTCCATTACTGCCTATCATTTCTGTACACCATGAACGATTATGTTCACAATAGATCTCTATGGTAACAGGCGTTGCTAGGGTTCTATCATAAATAGTATTGTAGTTTTCAAGATCCGGAGCAAGACGGGTAAAATAAAAGTATCGTGTTTGATTTAAATTTTGTTTACCTGTAGGGAACCACTCTTGATTATTAACTGTTGAATTTGATGTTGTAGCATTAGCTTCTAGTGATATAAAGTCTATTTTTACAGGGTTAATGGTCTCTTTGTAGTCTTTTTCAATATTGTAAAGTATCTCAAGATTACAGCTTCCATTATTTTCGTTTAAAAAGTACGCTTTATTAAGTGTAATTGGTTCATGTAACTCTTGGTATGTTGCATTGTTTTCTGTTCCATTGTGTCCAATAATTAAACTGGATTGTACTTTACTGTTTCGAGTTGTTTTTATATCAAAATCATCTAAAGAAAAGAATTTTTTTAGAAAATCAAAAGGATTTGTGTAACTTTTATCATCATCGTCATCATCGTCTTTATTACTTTTAGAGTCTGTATTATCCGAAACAGTTTTAGAGAAGGTACCTTCCGTTGTGGTTACATTGTAATCAATAGAAATTTCAACATCTTCAGCAACACAGCCTGTACTAAAGTTGGTTAAAGTACTTCCTTTTTCTCCTTTTGCAATCACATCTCCGTTGATATGTACACCCATACCGGTGTTATCATGCAAATCATTCATATAGACATAGTTGTGTGCTGTTTTTGGTAAATTAATGAGGGACATATTATTTAAATCAAAGGCATATGGTTTAAAAGTAACATCCATGTTGTAGTGTTTTGGACTGTAGTCCTTCATCGCGTCATTTAAGTTTGAGACAACATTACAACCGGATTTTTCATCACCACTCTCTGATACAATGGCACTGTTGGCTATACACCCTGCTAAATCACTGTTACTGTTTTGGTCAACTTTTGTCCAATTGATATCTTGAATATGTAAGGTATAGGTTCCAACATTATCGTGTGTCAAGGTATTGCTACCCGTTAGAACTCCGTCATTAAAGAGATATTTCATACTTTCTGCGTTATTTTGATTTTTATCCTCTTCATTATCACAGATTAGTTTCTCTTTGTTTTTAAAAATCATACTTACATTCAACTCTTGACTGTCTGTTATTGTATAGTTTAGGGCAATATCTTCTGATTGATACCGTGTTGCGTAAGCCAATAGGTTATAGTCATGTTCTGCAGCAAGATTAATTGAATTTTCTTTGTTGTTTTGCAATAGTTGAGTACCGTTTTCATCTATACTTACACGATATGAAGCCGGACGAATGGCAAAATTATCTCTAGCATTAACCGTCTCTTCACGATGGCTTTTCTTATTGGTATTGTACGCTGTTTCATTGTTGTATTGACCGTAAACAATCGAGTCGTTTTGATCGACTAAATAAGAGATTTTAAAGCCGGCATCACGTGTAGCTTGTGCTATTTTTAGATCCTCTTTATCGATTACTTTAAGTCTCGATTTCAATTCAGATTCTGGGAAATAGAGATAGGAGCTGTAAAGCAGATTATCGGTTACAGAACTGTTGTAATCAAAAAGCTCTACTTTTAGCGTAATGCCCTCTACATTGGCTTGGGCATTAATGGTTTGATTTTCATCATAAACCACAACGGCATAGTTAAAGTCACGCCCTGTTATTTGTGTATAGAGCGACTCTTTTTGTTTTTGTGTAGCATTGTCTACGGTGTCACTGTTGGTTCGCTCAATATTAAAGAGTACCATATCATCGTTTATAATGGTTCCCACACCTCGACTGTCTTGTAGCAAAATATTTTTAGGGTCATACAGATCTAGATAAAACTCTTCATTGAATTCCATTTTTTGATCACCAACGACTTGAACGGTGATGTTGAGTTCTTGTGCACCTAAAGGAACAGCAATATACCCTGATTGAGATAGGTAATCATTTTCAGGTGAAGCCTGTTGAGCAGGAACAATGGGGGATCGGGCATCCGTACCATCTCTAATAATAAATGAAAAACCTGCATTGTTGGTAGGTTTATCAAAGAGTAGGGTAAAGGTAAATTCTGTAATTCCACTGTCTCCTTCGGGTTTACTAATATTGTTTTTAATACGAAGTCTTGAAGGTTGTTCTAAATCGGCATTTGGACATCTTGCTCCATCACTATAATTCATTCCTGGAAGATTTGAAAAAAAACTGGCTGTTGGATTAGGATTTTCCGTGTCACTAAGGTCAATTTGATAAACTTTTCCTACTTTATCATTTTGAATATAGAAGTTTCCATTTTTATCAAAAAATGTGACATTGAAACTCATAGAGGTATCGGTAAGATTCATAGAATCCAAGTTCGTCACTTCTCCTGTTGATGGATTAATTTTATAAAGATTACCATCTTGTTCATTTGGCATATAAATCATCTTATCTATCGGGTGAAATGAAAAATCACCTGAGTCTAAATTTTTATTAGTGAGTCTTAATTTAGGCAACTCTGTTAAATAAGTTGCTGAGTTTTTATTGACATCAACTTTATACATATATTGATTGTTTCTACTATACATATATAGAATACCGTCTAAAGAGACATCTCCCATAAACCAATCACCATCAATAAGGGTAGAAACAGCGTACTCTGCAACAGTAAATTGGCTATCAACTTGTGCAATTTTTTTGGTGCCTCGGTCATATCCCCAAATCATATTATCAATTACGTTGTATCCAATGGCATTGATGTTGGTAGCATAGAAGTTATCTGCAGTTTTATTATAGTCTCCTGTTTTTAAGTCTATTTGATAAGCATCAACAGGGGTTGTTTTTGAGTCTCCTGCAAACATATAGGAGTCTTCGGAACAGGTAAACGGCTGTAAATTTCCCTTGATATCGATTTGATAATCTTCCACTTCACCATTAATCGCATAACCTGTAGCATTGAGGTCGTATTCGGAACTGTATCTAAACCGTGCATAGGTTGTTCGTGTTTTATTGTTTGGTGCAGTGATGGTAAAGTTAATAACGTTTCCTGTGTTTGAAATATTCGTTGCAATCTGTTCATTGGTATCGTTAAAGTCTCCGTCAGCATTCCAGTCTATCCATGCGTTAAGGTATCCGTTACCTGCTACGGTTACATTAAATGTTGCATTTTGACCAGCATAAAGTGTGGCACCTTGTAGGGAGCTGTTATTAAAATCAACACCGTCATCGGCACTATCTAAGTGTGCATCGTCCGAAGGTCGTCCTTCATTTTCATGCGTTACCGTACTTCCCATATAGATGCTGGCATGGCTAGAAGAGGGAAGGCTGTGTCGTGCTCCATCTTGAGCTAATGTGGTTCCATAACTGTCGGGTAAGTCACCAAAATCAAATTTAAATGTTATGTCCGTACACATAGCTCCATCGTTTAACGATACCGGGCTTCCTTTGTCAGATAAAGGATCGGTATGGGCATTGTTTTTAACATCGGTTCTAAAAATTTGTCCTGTGTTGTTGTCATAGCTGTAAAGAAAACCATCGGCATCAAAAAAGTTGGCTCCAAAGGTTCTATTACCTGTAATTTTTGTATCTGTTTGACTTAAAATCGTTCCATCACTTGGGTCGATTTTATAAAGGTATTTGGTGCTGTTTCCATTATTAATTGCATATAAAAAATCATCATTAGGATTAAATGCCCAGTCAGTAAAACTCAAATTTGATGTTAAGTTAAAGGTATGAATATGTTTTAGATAGTTGTTTGAGTTGGGGTCTAAATCAATAACATCAACAACTTTTCCACTTTTTAAATAGAGGTGACCATGGGCATCAATATCTCCTACATAGGAGCTTCCTGTATAGTTTTCAATTTGGTAGCTTTTAGCGACGGTATCTCCTGAAGCATCTTGTCCTATTTGCACTACTGTACCGTTTTTAAGGGTATGATCCGATCCCCAAAAATAACCATCTTTTTTATTATAACCTACACCGTTAATATTGTTTTCAAGAACATCAGCTTTAAGTTCATTCATCTTTCCTGTCATTAAATCAAGTACATTGATGTCGGTTGGTTTGTTTTGGAACATGAGTGCTGTTGGCAGACAGTTGATTGGTTGCATACAAGAGACGGGATCTCTAGAGGTTTCATCCCAGTTTGTAGCATTTTTTTCATTGTCATACATCTTTTTAATTTGAGATGCTGAGAGTGTATTATTATATATTTTGAACTCATCAATATTACCATTGAAAAAGCTATGAGGTGTGTTGGAGCCACGAGCACCTATAAGAAGTTTGTTAGTATTTGAACCTATATTACCAGTTTGGTTTCTACTGTAGACTTCAACACCATCTTTATAAACTTTTTGTTGAACACCATCATAAGTAATTACTGCATGATACCAAGTATCGGGTACTACAGGAAATGAATTTCCCCACGCCCAGTATGGTTTAAAAGCATACATGAAGTAACCATTCATTACAGCAGCTTCATATAAATTCTCTTTATTATAGATAATCTGCGTACCATTGGTGGTTTTTGATTTAAACCACACAGAGACACTCCATGTATCACTATTTTCAGGGTTAAAATTGTTTCCTAAATCAATATAATCATCAGTTCCATCAAATAAACCACTACGTTCTATTTTACCGTCAGGAGTTGTATTTAGCCCATTTTTAGCTGTACCGTGAAGATCGTTTCCACTGCTATCGTTAACTTCACCTGTTGTTCCATTCCAAAAACACTCATCGAAACGGTATTCGGCTATGGGGGTAATGGGTGTTGGATTATCACACTTGTAATCAAGCTTCACTTTATCTATTTTTGCAAAACCGGTAGCAAATGATCCTTTTCCCTCAAAGAAGATACGTATGTATTGGGTACCATTGGGAGCTGTAGTTGTAATCTCTTTTGGACCTTCAAGTTTTTTGACATTGCTGTTGTATTTGCTTGTAATAGGGCTATGGCTACTCTCTCCAATAATACGCTTACTGCCATCAAGAAACTTCATACGTACAGAGCCTTCAACATTGGCGTAGTCGTGACGTGACTCATAATAAGAGAGAAGATATTCCCCACCTCCACGACTAGAGACATCGATATCTTGCCATGTTTCAGCATCGGCACCTAAAATTAAGATTCCTTCATCATCAGCAATTTGATCACCACGATAGTGAAAACCTGGTCCTGCTGAACGAGTTTGGCTTGTCCATCCATCAGGTACATTAGGGTAGCTTCCACTTTCAAAATCCCAGTTAATTATAGAGAAGCTTTTCTCTTGACAACCATTGTTCTTTTCATCATCGTTTATAATCGTACCTACAGCAACATCTTTTTCTATAATAGCACCTGCTATATTGCTAAGTTTAACAATTAAGGTTTCATTATTTTCAAAAAGATCATCTCCATTAACGGGAACGCTAATGGTGTATTGCTCATCACTAATTTTAGTTTTGGTTGCTGTAGAGCTATAATCACCGGGTGCCTGTGCATTTAATTCAGTATCACTGTTGTTTCCATCAAAAACGGCATAATCAAAAGTTACGGCTTCTGTCGGTGCTTTACTAAGGGTAATATTGAATACTAAGTTTTGAGTACCATTATCACCCTCTGTGATGGTCTGGTCATCGATTCTTATCGTAGGTTTGTCAATGGCTATCTGTGTACCATTACATGAAAGCCCTTCAACATCGTCAGAACCTCCAAGTTCTGCTGCAGGAGTTAATGCACCTGTTTCTAAGTTGAGTTGATAAATTTTACGACCATTTAAGTATCTTTCATCTTCGATGTATAAATTTCCATCACTGGCAAAGGCTAATCCCTCTGCATCAACGATATCACTGGTTTGAACTTTAAAGGTACTCTTCCCTGTTTTTAAATCAATGTGATAAAGTTTAGGAGATTGATGGTTATAATTGTAGTCATCAGCACCAAAAGCTTCTCCATTTAAGGGGTTAATCGCCAAACTGTCTATGCTGGTGGTAGCTCCATAAATACTTTTTGGGTAACCGGGTAGAGCAGCCCATGTATCGGCATAATAAGCATAAAGTTTAGAGTTGGACTCTGATCCGATAATATAAAGTATCTCTTGTTTTGCTATGGGATCATAGTAAAATTCAGCACCTTCGACTTCATCATTTAATAGATTATCTTTAGCTTTATTAATGGAATTGGTGGTTAAATTTATGGCATACAAATCGGTGTTGCTTCCCTCTTTAAAGGCATAGAGTGTGTTGTTACTGGCCCTAAAAGCAGTACCTTCTCCATTAAAAGTGGTTGATAGGTTTATGGTCGTAGGGGTAGGTAGGGGGGTACCGTTAGGTAACATGGTTACTTTATACAATTTAGAGTTGTCATCGGGTAGAGCATAACAGGTGGCTACATTCGATGGTGGTATAACCACCTCTTCATCGGCAAAATACGAAGCCACACCTCCATATGGGTCAGCAGTGTCTCCTCCTGTATCTCTTGGGAAAGTTGTTACATCGGTTAATGTATCATTTTGTGTTGTAACATCACGTCCAAAATAGGCAAATCCATAATACTTCTGACCGGCACTTACACCTAAATCTTGAAGGCTTACAAATGCCATGCCCAATGCTTCATTAGTACTTTCAATGTACCAAGGTTCTCCTTGATCTCCTGAAGTATTGTCCACATAAAAGCCTAAGCTTTGCTCATAGATGTATGAGTCATCAGGCAAATAGATTTTGCTCATGCCATAGCGTACATTTGAATCCGAATCATAGCTTTTATGAACCATTACTAATGGACCAAATGAAGTAGGGTTATTATTTTCATCAATCGATAGTATGGCAGCAATTTGTAAATAGTTGTTTCCACTTTTTTCAGTAACAACGTGTCCGGCTTTGGGAAGGTCACTGTTTTTTGATGGTGCATTAATACCATTTGGACTAATAAAATCGACTCTTTCAACATTTTTAGCCGTATATCCTACATTTCTAAAAAGGTCTAATGCTCCAACATTAATGGTACGACCGGCCATTACTTTTGCCATATCGCATTTGCCATCGGTTTGTGGAAAAGAAGGAGAGAGTTTGTAGTCATTATTCTTTTTTTCAGCAAAGAGACCACAAGGTTCACCGGAAGCAGATGTATTATCTACTCTTCGGATTTTAACAATAGGTGAATCGCTTATGTAGTTGTATCGATGACCGTTATATTCAAATCCATCAATAATAAGATTGTTCCCTTCACCCCATTTATGTTTTTTTCCATTAGCGTAATAGTCTGTTTTTGAAGCATCTTCATGGTGGGCATAAATTTTTGAAACTTCACCTTTAGAAAAAGCAAAACTAAAGAGCAATATAACAAATAAAAGTATTTTTATTAAAAACATATTTATTCCTTAATATAGAATATTTTTTTAAT
>JAHJJU010000004.1 GCA_018822805.1 bacterium | reverse complement strand
GTTATGTGGATGAGGCAAGTCATTGGAGATATAGCAGTGCTAGGGATTATGAGGGTATTGAGGGATTGATTGAAGTTGAGAGGCTTTGGTTTAAGTGATAATTGTTTTAGTTTAGGTTCTCGTATGCGTTCCCACCGAGGACGGATGGGAACGAGTTGAACGAGTTGAAAAACCGTTGATTTTGATAAATTTCAAGGCAAAGCTGTTTGGAAAACGATTAAGAGTAAAGGTTTTAATAGGGTTAGATGAGTTCTCAGCCGAGGAAGGTACAGAGTTTAGTGAACTAGACTTACTCCATATCCACATTATCTAAAACAACAACTGTTCCATTAAACGCCCCTTCTTTCAATGGTGTAACATGCAGGGCATTCGGTCCTGCATTTATAATGCCGTCTTCTTTGTCTAAAACCCCATTTTTGTTTTCATCGGTAAACAACATACCGATGTGGGCATAGCGTCCATTTTCTCGGTATTTGACAGCTATAAAATCACCTGATTGAAAATCTTTTCCCCACTTTAGTCTTTTATTGGGTTTTCCATCTATCACTTTTAGCTTTGCTTTTTGTTTGAGTTTCTCCACCAGCATCACAACATTATAATTTTTTACATTTTCTCTTTTGTTCATAAGGCTTGAGGCTGCTACCAAAACATCAGTACAATCTACACCGATATAGTTTGAACTCTGATAGGGCATCGAACCAAAGATTCCCGGAACATTAAAAAAGGTTGTTAAGTATCCCAAGTAGTCATCATTTGACCAGTAGGAGACACGAAAAACTTTAGGTGAGAGTCCTTTTCTACCTACATCATTAATACCAAGAGTTTTAATAACTTTTCCACTCTTTAGCGTTGCTTCAACCTCAAACCAAAAGCTACCTAATTTAGAGTTGTAGTAACGATTGTTTTTTGGTCTATTGGCTTCTAAAATCTTTGATGTAAGCTCTACTTCTTTCTTGTTTTCGAAAGGTTTTATCTCAACTCTTTTATAGTCTATTTTTCCGTAGCCTACCCATTTGTAAGCATTTTTTTCCCAAGGGTGGTTGGCATTCTTATAAAACTTAGAAGTATCGGGAATAATCTGATACCACTTAATGCTTTTAGCATTTTTGACATCAAATTTCAATTTTAATTTTTGAGAGGGTTTTAAATAAACGGCATTTTGTTGTTTAAATTCTCCACCATCTACACTGTAATTAATATTTTTGGCTATTGTCTGCTGAGTTAATATAAATAGAAATAGTAGTGTAGCTACTGCTGTTTTCATTGTAGATTTCAACCTCTTTTCATTTTATTAATTTTAGAATTATTATAACTAAACTTATAATAAGAGTATGAATATTTTTTGATATTCTATTGAGTAGTTTTATTACAGTTCAATTGAAACATGATGTTAGAAATAGTTGCTTCTTAATTTTAGATAATTTTTATTTTGTTGCATATTATTTCTCTTTTTAAAGTGTTTGTTGGACGTTAGAAAGTTTATAATTTAACTAAAAAAAATAAAAAATCACTATAATATGAAAAAAGTAAGGAGTTATCCATGCAAATGCTCACCCCAAATTTAGCCGTTAAAAATATAAAAGAGAGTGTTGTTTATTACCAAAATTTAGGTTTTGAATTTCAGGTAGCTGTAGCTGAAGATAAAAGTTTTGGTGCAACTTTTGAAGAAGATAAACACTATATCTGGGCAATGCTCAAAAGAGGTAATGTCGAGATTATGTTACAAGAGAAAGAAAGTTTACAAAAGGATATAGGTACATTTTTTAATGAAATCGGAGCAAGTTGTACTTTTTACATAGCTATTGAAGATGTTAATAGCTTTTATGATGGAATAAAAGGCAGAGTAGAAATCTATAAAGATATCGAAACCACTTGGTATGGACAACGCGAGTTTTATATTCGAGATATCAATGGGTATATTTTAGGATTTTCTTCAAAGGATGGAGAGTTTGCAGGTGCATAATTTTTTAACCACCAAACTTTAGAGTCAGGGTGTGCCAAGAAGGCGTAATATTAGTAAAACTAGAAACAAAGGGTTTTTGACCCTTTTTAGGGAATAAAACTTAAATTACACTTATTTTGATACATCAAAAATATAATGTGGCAATCTTCTCCCCAGCATACAAGGGAAAAGATATACGAATAGAGTTAAATAGATAGAATATTAAAGGAAATCACCCTTAAAATTCATCAAACCTTTTTCAATTAAGTTTGATAAAAATGAAAGTTTTTTCTTTTCTTTTGCTGTAGATGAGACGGCTTTGAGGTTAAAAGTGTCCATTTTATTATCTAAATAGTTGGTTGTTATCATTCCCTTTTTAAAATCAGTATCTTTGACAATCTCTCGGTGCAGTGGAATATTGGTCGTAACTCCTTCGATATAATACTCATCTAAGGCTCTTCGTGCTTTTTTAACAGCACCTTCCCAATCTAATGCCCATACAATTAACTTTCCAATCATGGAGTCGTAGTTGGTTGGAAGCGTGTACCCACTGTAGGCACTGCTATCAATACGTACTCCTGGACCTCCTGGTATAAGGTATTTTGAAATTGTTCCTGACGAAGGCATAAAGTTTTTTTGTGGATCTTCAGCATTGATTCTAAATTCAATGGCATATCCTCTAAACGTAATTTCTTCTTGCATAAATTGTAATTTATCTCCCTCAGCAATTTCAATCATACGCTGAATAATATCCACACCTGAGATAATCTCTGTCACAGGATGCTCAACTTGTACACGCGTGTTCATCTCGATAAAGTAAATGTTGTCATCAGCGTCCAATAAGAATTCTACTGTTCCAACACTTTCGTATCCGAGTTTAATCATGGCTTTTTTTGCAATACGATAGAGCTCTTTACGTGTTTGACTTTCAAGTCGTGGAGAAGGAGCAATTTCTATTACCTTTTGGTGTCGACGTTGAATTGAACAGTCACGCTCACCTAAATGCACCACGTTTCCATGTTTATCGGCAACGATTTGTATTTCAATATGGCGAGGATTTTCGACATATTTTTCGATAAACACTTCACCTTTTCCAAAATATTTTACAGCTTCATTGGTTGCTGAATCAAAAAGAGTTTCAAATTCTTTGGCAGTACGTACAATACGCATACCACGACCACCTCCACCAAATGCTGCTTTAATAATAATAGGAAAACCGATTGATTCAGCAATCTTTTTTCCCTCACTTTTATCAAGAATTGGGGTATCTGTTCCTTCTAATACAGGCACACCAACAGCTTTCATAGCAACTTTAGATGCCATTTTGTCTCCAAAGAGTTCAATATGCTCAGCTTTTGGTCCAATGAAAATTAAATCATTTTCCTCACATGCTCTTGCAAATTCAGCACTCTCAGATAAAAATCCATACCCTGGGTGAACAGCATCACATTTCGCCATTTTAGCAATTTTGATAATCTCCTCAGGGCTGAGATACGCAGCGATTGGATCACCTACAATTGGATAGCATTCGTCAGCTACTTGTATCCATATACCTTCGGCATCGACCTCTGAAAAAATGGCGACACTTTTGATTTCAAGCTCTTTACACGCACGTATAATCCTTAAAGCAATTTCACCTCGGTTGGCAATAAGAATTTTAGATATTTTTTTTAACATAGTTTGTTTCCTAAAAATGAAGTAAGTTATGTGATATTATAAAGTTTTAAAATTTTTAATTCTATACTATTTTTGTCTTTAAAATTATCTATTTTTGTTCTATTTTTTACTATTTATTGCTATAATAATTCTTATGAAACGTGTAACTTTAGAAAAAAAAACCAAAATAGCCAACAGTATCCTTTTTTACATCTACACGCATATTGATACAAGCATTAATATGGATGAATTGGCTGAAGATTTTAAAATTAGTAAATTTTACATGCATAAAATTTTTAAAGAGATATTTGGACGCAATATCTATGAGAGTATTAAATCAATTCGTTTACAAAAATCCTCGAATCTACTTCTGACCAATAAATACTCCACCATTTCAGAAGTAGCAAACAGTTGTGGCTACAGTTCTCAAAGTTCATTTATTCGACTATTTAAAGAACGTTTTTGTATGACGCCTAAGGCATGGCGACAAGGAGGCTACAAAGAGTATTCTCAAAAAATTCTCCAGCAGTCTAATAAAGCGATTGCTTCTAAAGCATCATTTGAACATATCGAACCTTCTATTGTTAAACGTCCTGAACTGAGCAGTTATTATGTTCGCCATCAGGGGTACAATCCACAAATTAAACAGACGTGGGAGAAGATTCAAACATGGATTTTTACTCATAATTTAAACGAATATACGCAGATTGCTCTTTTTCATGATAATCCAACAATTACACCTCTAAATGAGTGTCAATATGTTGCTTGTGTAATTAATGACGAAGAAAAAGAGATTCAAGATGAACGGTTGCCCAAGTTTAAAATTTCTGAGGGCATTTATGCAAAGTTTGATATTAAGGGAATGGATGGAGACTTACTGAAGTTTATTCACTGGGTTTATCATGAGTGGCTTCCAAAAAGTGACTATGAAACCACCACTAAACCACCCTATGCTGAGTATAAAAAAAATAATTATCTTTCAGATGATAAGCATTTTGAGATAAGTTTTTATCTTTCAATTATTTTTTAGAATATCTATCAAACTTGTTGAAAATGAGAAGCACCTTTTTTGGTACTTGAGTTACAATGCATTATGCCATTGAACCATGGTTAAACGGTAGCCTGATGTAACAGGTTTTACTTCATGACTAAAAAATGGATTACTAAAAAAAATCACCATATCTCCGGCTTTTGGGTAGAGAATAACAGGTTGCTGATCTTTATCATAAAGGTAGTTAAAGACCAATTCTCCTCCTTCAAAACTGTAGGTATCATTGGATATTTTTGTACTTTCATGAGAAGTTCCAAAAAGTACCGTGGTGATTTTTCTTTGGGGAGCAACACAATTAAAACCTACTGTTTGACCATTTTTATCAACAAGCTCACTAGAATCATCGGCATGTTTAATATAGAAATCACCTTCTCTATAAACCAAAATTTGTAGTGGGGTTGCATTGATAAATCCCATAGAGAAAAAATCTTCAATTTTCTGTTGATGACTTAAAAATCTTTCTATATACAACTCCTCAAAGAGTCGGGGTAAGGTATGAAGGGTTGTTTTACGAATCTCTTCAACAACACTGGGTACCACAACACTGTCTAAAAATTTCGTTTTTACTTTTGCTTGTTGTGCATCGGATTGCTCTTGAATGGAAGTAGCAATGGTGTGCGCCTCATTAGGAGTTAAAAAATTTTCTATAATTAAAAAAGGATAGTCGTTGTAAGGATTGGGTAAGTTTTTGTTATCTATAACAGCTGTATGTAAAAAGTCATCACAAAATATTTTTTCACTGATCTGTATCAAGCAGACTCCTAAGAATGGAATCTGCTATTTTATACTAAGAATCCATAATATAAAGCTCTTTTAAAATAAACATTATACTATCTATCGATTTGATAGAGGCTGTTTCTTCTATAGTATGGTATCCAATGGTTGGTATTTGAAGTGTGGTTCCTTGAATTTCATTTTTACTGGCATGAATGATTCTTCCTAATTCTGTTACACCGATAGAGCCTTTGATGCCTTCTTGTCTCATGATGTTTTTTAAATAGGCATCTTTAAAGTGGTATTTGATTTTATTTTTTATGGCAATGGTTTTTATTTGATTCTTAAGAGAGGATCGAAAGACACCATTTTGGTCACGATTTCTCAATACCACATCTAAAAGCGACAACTCTTCATTGGTTTGGTATGGACTGGTGTCGAGTACCAATAGTTCATTGGTACTAATATTAAATCGTCTAAAATATTCGAGTAAAAAACGCCAACTTCTTCCGGCCTCCTCCGATGCTGTAAAGAAAGCCGTACCTTGATAGCCTAAATGATACAAGTAGATAATCATGGCTACAGAGATAACGTTGTCAAGTTGAGCTGAAATTTTATCATCATTGATAATCAATTTATCCATAAATGCTATAGGTGTACCCGGCATCAGATGGTCAAACTCTTCGATTCTAAATATGATGTTGTTTCTTCTTGGGCATAAATAAGCATCTTCAATGATACCTAAACCCAAATACAAGCCTGACCAAGGTTGATAGGCTTGAACCTTTTGATTTACAAACCGCATTTCAAAGTTTTTTAGAAGCTTTTCAGAGTTTGAGTTTCCCAATAAATCAGCTTGGTTTTTAGCAATAAAGGCTGCATATTGAAACTCATTATGCCCTGTACAAATCAGTCCGTGTCTATCGGCATGGGCTGAGATATACCCTTTGGTAGGTTTTTTTCCTTTTGCAACCAATACCCCGTCATAATATTCAACTGCAATTCCTATCTCTTCAAGTTCTCTTTTTACAAACATGAAAAAGGGATGTTCTGCTCCTACAACAGAGGGTACACGTATAAGTTGTTTTAAGATATCATAAAAATTTTCCATTTAAATGATTAAGCTCCTATATTGTCTTTTTTAAGGCGTCTTTTTTTAGGACTCTCATTAGTTTTTTTGATTACATTTTTATCTATGTAATCCATTATTTTTCCGGCAATATCGATACCTGTGGATTTCTCTATTCCTTCTAAGCCCGGTGAAGAGTTTACTTCCATCACCAAAGGTCCTCTTGATGATGGAATCATATCGACCCCACAAACACCAAGTCCCATGGCTTTGGCAGCAGCAAGGGCAGTTGATTTCTCTTTTCGGTTTAGTTTATAAGAGGTTGCTGTACCTCCTTGATGAAGATTGGATCTAAAGTCTCCCTCTGCACCTTGTCGTTTCATTGCTCCGACCACTTCTCCATCAACAACCAATGCACGGATATCAGCACCACCAGCCTCTTTTATAAACTCTTGAACCAGTAAGTTTACATTCATCCCATAAAAAGCATCTAAAACAGATTTAGCAGCTTTGTCGCTGTCGACCAATACCACACCGACACCTTGAGTTCCTTCAAGAATTTTAAGAACCAAGGGAGCCCCACCACTTAAAGCAAGAACATCTTTAGACGAAGATTTATTGGATGCAAAAACAGTTTTTGGCATATCAATACCGTGTTTAGAAAAAATTTGAAGACTTCTTAGTTTGTCTCTACTTCTTTTAATGGCTAAACTGCCTGTTACTGTAAAGACATCCATCATTTCAAATTGTCGTACCATGGCTGTACCAAAAAAAGTTCGACTTGCTCCTATTCTAGGAATAATTGCATCAGGAACAGGTAGTTGCTCACCTAAATAATTAATGTGAAGTTCCCCTTTAAAAATTTCAATGGTACATTTAAGATAGTCAATTACTCTAATCTCCCATCCTCTTTGTTCTCCTGCTTCAACCAATCTTTTTGTTGAATAAAGGTTTTTATTTCGTGATAATATATAGACTCGCATTATGCTTCCTTGTAATGGGGTTCTGCTAGATTTTCTTGTGATACATCTACTAAAAATCGTTTTTCTAAAAATTTTCTTCCAATTAACATAGGGAATTTCATTTCAGAACGGTCCGTTAAAGAGATAACCGTTTTGTATTTTTTCCCAAAAAACTCAACATCAACTTTAATGGAGGGTCTGTTTTGTATTTTTCCATTTGAGCTTTTAACCCGTTTTAACTTGTATAAAGGA
The DNA here is from genome assembly GCA_018822805.1 of bacterium. Classification (GTDB taxonomy): domain Bacteria; phylum Campylobacterota; class Campylobacteria; order Campylobacterales; family Sulfurovaceae; genus UBA1140. The sequence goes on along the minus strand of JAHJJU010000004.1, from coordinate 42,456 downwards.
ATTTGTATCCGTTTTCCATGGTAAGCTTCGTGTACTTCATCAAGTAAAGTAAAGTGAACGATGTTGTTTTTATCTATCTCTATATGGTCACAATGTAGGGCATTAGAGTCTGCTCCTGTATCAATTTTGGCATCTAAATCATACAATTCTAAATCTAAGATTGATATTCTCTCTTTTCGTCCAATAACCTTTTTTTTCATCCCAAACCTTTTTTATTTTTTACTGTATCTGCTTATATAAAGAGTATAAATCACTTAGTACCCAAATGCTTTTGATTTTTCCATCTTCTATTGTAAAGAAGGAAGCTCCGTTATATCTAATTTTATTGTTCGATGCTTCAAAATCAAATAATTTTCCTGTTTGTCTACCACTGTACCAAGCTCTAGCAACTACTTGATTGTCTTCTTCTATTAACTGTTCAACAGCATGATAAAGATTGGGTATGGCTACACTCACCATATCAAAATAGGTTTCAAATGCTTCTTTTCCTATGGTTTCTACCCCTAAAGATCCTTTAAACACAATCTCATCATCAAAGAGTTTATCGATATACGATTTGTCATGATTGTTCCAGAGATTTTCATAGTAAGATTTTACTATTTGTTTGTTTTTACTCATTGTTTTCCTCGTCAAAAAATGTGAGAAATTATACACTAAAAAAATCTTATTTAGGATTTTATCACTATTTTTTGCAATATACTTCAACAAATTAAGAGAGTTTTTAAATAGAAGAATAGAAAAAAATTAATAATTAAGTAGCTCTTAAAACTAAGAACCACTCATGTGTTATTCATCAGCTAATTGTTTACGACGATGACTTATTTTCTCAGTATAATATTCTTGGTAGTTTATGTCATCAGAATTAGTAAATATCTCATCATAACCTAATTTGACCAATATTTCATCGATTTTTTGAGCATTAAACCCATGTGTATTAACATCTTTAATAATATGTTTAATCACTTTTTCATTAACATAATGACTGTTCAGTTCAAACATAATGTCCGAAGCTTTCATTGTTGTCCTCTTAAATATAATTTCAATAATTATAAATCATTGAAATTATATTTGAACTGAATGTAGGATATATTTTTATCTTTTTCTATAGGTATAAAATAAGCATTGGGTATAATAATCTCAATTTTATTAAAAGTTTTAACAGTAAAAAGGGAAAATATGACCATTAAAAATAAGCTCATAACATTAATACTCTTATCTTCATTACCTCTTTTGAGCCATGAAGATAAGAGAGATTTTTCATTAATTATCAGTGGAGGTATCTCTTTAGGAGCCTATGAAGCAGGATACAATTGGGGATTAATAAAACATTTGAACCATCTAAAACATAGCAATAGTGAAAAAAATATTCAAATGCATTCCATTGCAGGTGCATCTGCAGGAGCGATTAATACGGTCATGTCAGCCATGGCATGGTGCAGAGATGAACACTATTTGGATCAAAAAAATTTGATTGAAAACAATCTGTTTTATCGTATGTGGACACAGATTGATTTTGAAGATTTATTGATTGATAAAGAGTTTGGAACCATTGATAATCAAAATAAAACTTCTCTATTTAGTCGTCAAAAGCTTGAGCAACTCTCAGAAGAGATGTTTTTGGAGTTGGAACAACCCTATTATGAGGCTGGATGTAAAATACCTTTTGGATTTGCCGTTACACGGGTTAAGCCTAAAATATCAACCATACAAGATATTAAAATTTCTAACAAGCTTTTCCATATTCCTCTTTATTTAACCGTTAATGCAAGTGGAGTAGCTCAAATTTTAGACAATAATGATTTGAGTAGAGACAATATTATTCATCTTTCTCATGATGGTTTCCCCACAGCGAATCGGATTAAAAAAGCACTGTTTGCTTCAAGTGCTTTTCCCATTGCTTTTGAACAAGTTGAGCTTGAATATTTTCATCATAATCAGTTTGAAAAGTCTCTTTTTCTTGATGGTGGTGTTTTTGACAATGTTCCTTTAGATTTTGCACGAAGACTTTCCTTGGGAAATGCCAACGATTATATTTTTATGGATCCAAAACACCTACGTCGAGAATTGGCTCCTAAAGAGTTTCAAAAAAAATCAGAAATTGAGAGTCCACTCAACAGTGCCATGACGCTAATAGGGGATATTTTTTCAGCCTCTGAATCGAGTATTTTGTACAATACATTAGCTGAAGAGTTTCAAGACAATAGCAAACAAATAGAGGTCTCATCTCGTTATTTCCCCATTACAGGTATGTTTTTAGAACATTTTGGTGCTTTTTTAGATAAAGGTTTTAGAGAGTATGACTATTATGTTGGGGTTTATGATGCCATTGTAGATTATGCAAAAGATAATTGCATTGAAGGTAATAGGGTAGCGTGTGAAATGCAAAAGAGAAGCAATGCCTATGAACTGCTGAGTAAAGGTTCCAATAGAGCAAAATATATTTTAAACCTTTTAAGTACTGAAGAGTTTGGATACGCATTTGAAAAAAAATCCTACCCTGTAGAGTCTGATTTATTGGCTATTTTTAAGAGCATTAAAACTTTGAACTACCAAGATATGGAGGAGTTTTATACCTTTATTGGTAAACTTAACGAGCAGAAATATAAAGCAAAAAACTCTTATCTTAAACACACACTTTCTTATCCTAATGAGTGGTACAGACGACCATTGAGCAGTTTGACCCATCGTATTGTTCATTTAGAAAAAGAAAATTCAGATAATTTATCTAAAGCACTGGCTTCCATGACAGCCTATGGGGCCGGGAGTTTTTATCGAACAAAAAGTGGATATACTTTCAATCCTGTCTCGGCTCCTCTTGACCAAGATAAACTTTGGGTGAAGTATTTTCCTTATGAGGTTGCTTATGCAAAAAACACCTTCTCATTAGCCTATGAAAACTACTATTATTTTGAAAATAATGGTTTTTTGATGCCCAAAGCATTAGAGCTAAAACCTTCACTTGCTTTTAAATTAAGTGATCGAGAAAATCAGCAGGATTTTTTCAGAATGGATTTAAATCTTAACTATGAGTTGAAAAAAGATATGTTAACGTTGGGTTTTGGTCCTTCTATTTATAGAGACTTAAGTAATGAAGTCAATAAAGAAATCGGTTTTGGTGCTAATATTTACGGTGATTTTTTAAATATATTTCGATTGACCTATACACAAAGAGCAGACTACCAAGGAGATGGGCATTACTTTTTTGTGGGCATTAGTGACATACCAAGTTTTCTTTATTGGATAAGTGATGAAAAATAGTTTTTTTTTATTCTATAAAAGTATAATCAAATTCAAAAATATTTATAAGGGAACGTTATGAATGAAAATTCCCCATTTTATGATAACAGTTTGCATGTGATGCGTAACTCTTTACTTTTTAAAGATGTAGAAGAAGATTTTTTAAAAGAGACCCTCTCTTGGTTTGAATTGATACCTATTACAAAAGGAACGATTATTGATTCCGAAGAAACATTGGAATGGATGTATATGCCAATTGTTGGACGGGTAAAAATTTCACAAATTAATCCTCAGACAGGAAAAGAGTATATAATTTTTTTATTGGCTCCCGGTGATATTTTTGATATTGTCGCTTTAATGGAAAAACGTGAACATGCCGTTGTATTAGAAGCGTTAGAAGATGTGATGGCATTAAGAGTGCGTGCCGATGCTGCACGTGAATGGCTTGATGAGCATCCTGAGTTTAATAAAAATTTTTTACCCTATTTGGGTAAACGAATGCGTTATTTAGAAGAGTCAGCTGCAGATTTGGCACTGCATGATACCATTACACGACTTTCAAAATTGATTTTACGTAATGTTGATGATGAAAGTTCTTTAAAGAGTAAAAAGAATGCCCATTCGGTTTCTCTTATTAATGACCTCTCTCATGATAACATTGCTAAGATGATTGGTTCGGTTAGAGCTGTGGTTAATCGTAGTATTCAGGTACTTAAAAGTGATAAAATCATTGAAACAAGTCGAAAAGAGAAGTCGGTTAAAAATTTAAAAGAGCTCATCAAACGCTGTGAACACGCACTTTTCCACTCTGAAAAATAATAATTTTTTATTTTTTTGACTTTTGATACTTAGGTAGCAGAACTATTTTTCATTTCCCTCTATAATTCCTCCTATATAAAACAACAGGAGTTACAAAAATGAACAAAATTAAATTATCGATGTTGGTAGCAGGATTACTTGCTACAGTACAAAGTGCAAATGCTATTGAAATGACGGATTATAAAGTTGTTGAAGGAACGTATCAAAATGCTTATGTTGGTGGTCAACTTCAAGTAAATAGTGGAAATCAAGATCAAACCAGTTATGATGCTGCAGGTACAGTCTCTTATGATAATATTTATACAACAGCTCCATTTATTTGGAATTTAACAGCTGATGGGATTGCAAATGTCTCAAAAGGTCCAAACAATGGTGATGAAAGTCAAAGTTCTTACGACACTCAATTAAATACTGATATCAATAAATATTTAAATAATGATGATACCACGTTTCTTTATGGTAGTACAGGCATCGCCTATAACAAAAGTGCTACAGCTGATAATGGTGATGATGCTATTAATGTTGGTGCAGGTATGGGATATGGTCGTATGTATGTAGCAACACCATTGGCTAAAGCATTAAGAATTATTGAAGATTTGAGAGAACATAAAATTATTGATAAATCTCTTTCAGATGAATCAATTATGGCATTGGCAAAAGTAATTCATGTTGAAGATGAATACATAAGTAAATATGGATCTCGTGAATATAAACAATATTGGTATACGGATATGGAAAAGGCACTTAAAGAATCAGGTGCTATTGGAGAAGAGGGTTTAGGTGCTTTTGGTACAGTAAGAATTGCTGACGTTCTTGATGTTCAAAGACCAAATGACAGACTTCATGGATGGATGGTTAAAGGGGGCTTGGGGCAAGACCTTACCAATTTTAATGGTTTGGATAAAGAGACAACAGCTGATGCTATCTTTGATTATGCCCTACCAATAGGATATCAATCACAATTTAGAAACACAGCTATGTTTAGAAAAAGTTTGGATGATAAAACAACTTCTAATTATACTTTTGATAACACCCTAGCCTATACGTATGAACTCTCAAACACGATAGATTGGGAAAATGCTTGGTTACTAGGATTTACAAAAGGTGATAATGGAGTTGAAGATGTAACAACCAATACACTTTCATCAACATTCAGATATTACTTGGCGAACAATTTAGATTTGACAAGTACCTTGAGTTTAGGTAAAACAGATGGTGGTCTTTATGAGACAAAAGATTGGGGAACATCATTTACAACAGGTATTCAATACCGTTTAAAATAGGCTTTTGTCTATATAAAACAGGAAAAAGGTATAAACCTTTTTCCTTCCTCTAATCAAAAGTAGACATCAGGCTACTCTAAAATATTTTCTTTTTCAAGAAAATTTTCACATTTTCTCCCAATCTGTTTCGTAGCCTGTTTTGTACTTTTCTTTTAAAAATTAAAAGAGTTATAAAATAAAGCTCTTTTAAAATTAAAAAAACACTACTCTATGACCTAATTTTTGTAACTATTGGCTACAATTCAAAAAATAATTTCTAAGGTTCTAGATATGCTTCTAAAATTTATTATATTTCTTACTGTAATTACTCTTACACTTGGTCATGCCAATGAAACAACGCTTCAAACGCTCGAAGAACTTTATCAATCTAAAACAATGTTACAAGAGGAGTTAAAAAGTAAAAATGAAATTTTTAAAAAAATACCCTCAGAAGATGAAAAACATCAACTTAAAGAAGAAATTAAAAAGCTTAATAATGAAGTCTCTAATATAGAGACAAAATTTGAAAAAATTGCGACGGGGATTGATACATCTGTTATTAAACAAGAGAATAAAGATGATTCAACTACCCTTAGTGAAGATTTTCAACTGCTTCTTAAACCACTGGTTGATAGTGCCAAAGAGGCAACCAAAGAGATGCGTGAAAAAGCTAAATTGCAAGAGGAGATTGATTATTATAAGGTGACGCTTCCCCATGCTGTTCAAGCTTATGACAATATTGATAATTTACTCAAACTTTCTAAAGATAAAAAAATTAAGCAAGAGCTAGAACCCCTAAAAAAATATTGGGCAGGACAGGTCAAATTACTCTCGAGTAATCTTAATGCTTCACTGCACCAAGTAGATATATTAGAAAAAAACAGTGTTTCATTTACTTCATCATTAAAACAAAATACCAAAAAATTTTTTCAAGAACGAGGGCTTTTTTTATTAGAAGGATTTTTAGCCTTTATTTTTGTTCTTGCATTGATGAACTTTATTTATCTTTTTTCCATTAAACTTTTTCCTATCTTTACAAAGCCGAGTCGTAGTTTTTATCTACGTTTGTTAGACCTCTTATATCGATTTGTAACGGTTATTTTAGCCATTGTGATTCCTATGGCAATCTTTTATATTGAAGAGGATTGGTTTCTCTTTAGTATCGGGATTTTACTGTTCGTTGGATTGCTATGGACTTTTCGTAATCTTATCTCAAAACTTTGGCAACAGGCACGACTCTTTTTAAATATCGGTTCAGTACGTGAAGATGAGCGTATCTTTTATGAGGGGTTACCATGGAAAGTCAAAAGTATTAATATTTTCACCCTTATCGAAAATCCAATCTCCGGAGTGAGTTTACGAATACCTATTGAATCACTTGTTGGACTTACCTCACGACCATCTCATGAGCATGAACCATGGTTCCCTGCTAAAATAGATGATTGGGTTATACTTTCTGATGGCTATTATGGTAAGGTTGTTGGTATTTCATTGGAGTTTATTGAGTTAGAAGATTTAGGAGGAGGTCATAAAAATTATTTGGTATCGGAGTTTTTAGCTCTTTCTCCACTTAACCTTTCAACAGATTTTAGAGTGGTAGAGACATTTGGTATTAGTTATCGACATCAAAAAGAGAGTACCACTAAAATTATTGAACAACTTGAAGCTTTTATTTTACAAAAAATTGAAGAAGAAGATTATGGTCATGGACTTAAAAAATTATTGGTTCAATTTTCTGCTGCAGGTGATTCTTCTCTTAATATGGTTATTATTGCCAACTTTAATGGTGAGATGGCACCACTTTACTATCGTTTACGTAGAGCCATTCAACGATGGTGTGTTGATGCCTGTAATCACTATAATTGGGAGATACCATTCCCACAACTAACGATTCATCAGCCTAATTAACTTTTTTTAGATGTACATCCATTTGAGGGAAAGGTATTTCAATATTATGAGCATTGAGTGTTTTATAAATTAAAATTAAAAAATCTGTTTTTAGTGGCATATTTGTTATTTCTGAGTTAACCCAAACCAGTAGCTCCATATCTACAGAACTTTGCCCCATTGCAGCCATCCAAACTTTAGGCATTTGTTTTTCATTATTACGTACATAAAGTAAAGTACTTTTCTCCAAAGCTTGTAGTACCGTTTCGTTGACCATATCTACATCGCTTCCATAAGCTACAGAAAATGGAATGTGTAAACGTCTTATTTTATCTTCTAATGTCCAATTGATAACATTACTTTGGATAAATGTAGCATTGGGTACAATAATCTCAATATTATCAAATGTTTTAATGGTTGTTGACCTAATTCGTATATCGGTTACTTCACCCTTTAATGTATTACTTAGCTCTAATAAATCTCCAATACGGATACTACGTTCAAACATTAAAATAATTCCAGCCACAAAATTAGATACAACTGTCTGTAGTCCAAAACCTATACCGATGGATAATGCACCGGCAATTAAAGAGAGTGAGGTTAAATCGAGTCCTATACTTGCCATAGCAATAATAAACGTAATAAGAATAATAAAATAATAACCCACATTTGCTAGTAATTTGATAGACATTAGGCTTACTTTTGACCATTTATCTTGTAGTGACAGAATTTTCTTTTTATAAATCCATCCTATAATAAATCCCAATATAATAATAACAATAACTTTCATAATATTTATGATTGATACAGGTTGTTCATGATAAATAAACAGAGGATTTGAAAACCAATCAACTAAACCATATAGACTCTGCTGTACATTTTGTTTCATATTGCTAAAAACAACAGTAAGTGTTCCTAGCCTTTGTTTAATAAGTGATTGTAAGATATCACGATAATCTATATAGAGATTTAAGTCAGAATGGATATTTGAAAAGAGACTTTCAAGTTTATGTAACTGCTTAAAAACTTCATTACTCTTTTTCTCTTTAATGAGAAAAAGAAGATTAAGTGTAATAGAATCAATTTGTTTAAAATAAAGTTTTTCTATATCTTTTTGGTAAGCTGAAAGTTGGTTTTCAACAGCCGGTTCAACTTTTTCAAGCGTAATCAGTTGTCGCTCTTTTTTTACTTCTAATGCAACAATTTTTTTATCAAGAACTTCTATTTCATCTTCTATTTTATTTTTATTAAGATTCTCTTCTTGAAAATTTACTTTTTCCAAAGCAGTTAAAAAGTGATTAAAAAGAGTATGATATGCTTTTTCAAACTTCTCTAATTCTTCTTTCGATTTTGATTGTTGCAGCTTATAAATGGCATACTGCAACTGTAGTGAAAAGAGTAAATCTTTATCTGAATCATCAACTTTTTCAATTTTATTTTTTAAAAAAAGAATTTTCTCTTGTAGTTCTATCTGCTTCTCTTTGGCTTCTCTTTTTCTTTTATTGTAATTAATTAAAGATTGAAAATAGGTGTAGTAAGTCTTTTTGGAAACAGAACTTTTTTTTAATTCATCATAGGACAAAGTTTCTATATTTATGGGATTATTGATTATGGTTTTAATTTTAGTGACCAAAGATTGATGATATTGTAGTTGTTCTTTTGCCTCGGGAGTCGAAATGTTTTGTTCTGAAAAGCCCTGTTCAATCTTTTGATACCTCTCTTTTAAGTCTCCTTCAAATAGGCTATTATCAATCTGTGTGGCAAATAAAAATGGTGTTAAAATAAGTAATAAAATAAATCTCATCGATTTCTCCTAAATAGTAAAAACAAAAAAAGAATGAGAGAAGTTGCTCCCAATAAAAGAACTACATTTATGGTTCCTCCCTCTTCTGTAAATGGAAGTGTCCCTGTATTCATGCCGAAGAAACCAACCATTAAATTAAGTGGTAAAAAAATTGCAGAGAGGATGGTTAAAATATAAATAGACTGATTCATTTTATCATTACTTCGGGCACTGTAAAAATTATAAATAGTATTAAGCTTTTCAATATTGTGTTCAACATATCTTTGGCTTCTGCTTAAGTGTTCTAATAGATCATGAAAATTATTGATAAAAGGATGAATATTTTTTTGATTTTTTTCATAAAAACGCTCATACATCGTTACGGTACGCACTATAACTCGGTTTATTGCTATAAGTTCCTTTTTAACATTAAACCAATGATTTAAAAACTCTTCTTTAAGTTGTTTCGTATAAAGAGACTCTTCCATATCAATAATCTGTTCACGAAGATTCGTAACTAAAAGTAAGGTTTTATCAATTATTTCATCGAGTAATTGGTGTAAAGACTCCCAACCCAACTTCAATTTAACCAACTCTTCACGTTCACGTTCATATAGAAATATTTCATTATTGGCAATAATGATACCTTTTGAAACCAATTCAATTTTATCATCTTCCGTTTCTATAGGAAATCGTAAAATTAAAAAATCATAGTGCTCATGTTCTAGATAAATTGAGGGGTGAATACTATTATTTAGATCTTCTTTATGAAAAGGGTCTAGAAGTTTATTAATATCTTTTTGCATTATTTTATTTTTCCTATAATTTTGGATTTTTAATTATTGAATTTAATATATTACGCTCTAAAAGATTGCTGTCATGTGGTTTTTTAACATGTAAATCAAGTTGAGGATAAGGCATTTTAATATGATGTTTAAGCAATGTTTCATGAATCAAAATAAGCAAGTTCGATTTAGTAGAAGGTCGATACCCTTCAATCCAAACAAACAAATCAAGCTCTATAAAACTGTCTCCCATTTTACTCATCCAGACATTGGGTTTTCTACCGGGTATATCACGAAGCAGTTTAATGTTACTTGTATTCACAGCTTTAATGATTAATGAACGAACCTTTTTTATGTCACTTCCATAAGCGATTTTAAAGGGTACATAAATTCGTCTAATTCTATCATCTAAAGTAAGGTTTAATACACTTTTTTCAATTAAATCACTGTTAGGAATAATAATATGTGTATTGTCAATGGTAAGAATAACGGTAGATCTTAAACCAATGTCTATGACCTTACCCACATACAGATTATCAACACGAATGTAGTGACCTATTTTGATGTTTTTTTCACTCATAATTACAATACCGGCTATATAATTCCCCACCACACTTCTAAGTGCAAAACCAATACCAATAGACAATGCCCCTGCAATAACTGTCAGATTTGCAAGGCTTAACCCCACATTGGTTATGGCTATAAAAAGTGAAATAAGAAAAATAATCGTAAAGCCAAAGTTTGCAATAACTTTAATAGAAATGGTACTCATATCTTTACGACGATTATGTAGTTTGATAAACTGTCGATGATAGATTTTAGCAATAATAAATCCAAATATAAGAATAAGTATGGCTTTAAAAATATTGCCTACGAGTATCGGTTTTTCATCATAGACAAAAAGAGGCTCCTTTAAATGGTTTTTTAAATCACTATAGAGTGTTTGCATTTGCTCTTTTAAAGTAAGTATAAAATAATCCGTTGACTCAAGTTGTTTGGTACTTAAATCTTTGATTAAAGAGTATTTAGCTTGATAGAGTTCATTTTCTCCCAAGAAGGTATTAAGTTTGCTTTTCATAAGCTTCTGTTTGGCTAAAAACATATCCAGATTGTTCTGTTGATATTCATAGAACCCTAAAAGTAATAATGTGTCGAAAGCTTCTTGTAGAAATTTATTTTTCTTTTTAATATTGCTCTCTATTTTGAGCTCTAATTCTGTTGAAATGGTTTCCGATGAGAGCAGTTCTCGCTCTTTAGTTAAATTAAGAGCAATAAACTTTGTATCAATATTTTTAATTTCTTCATCTAACTTTTCAATCGCTAAAAGATGCTTTTTTGAATTAAAGACCACTTTATGAATATCTACACGAAGTAAATTCAGTCCCTCATCAATGATGGTTGACGTATCCAGTATAAGTTTTTTATCTTTTATCTGTATGAGTTTATAGTAGGCAAATTGCAACTGGTAGAGTCTAAGATTCTCTTTTTGCGACTCTACAAGATTTTCTATACGATTTTTTAAGAAAGCCAATTTATCTTGAATAATTAATTGATTTGTTCTGATTGTTGTTTGTGTTGCCAATATCTCTGAAATATGATTGAAAAGTTCTAAAAACTCTACTTCAGTAATGCTCCCTTTACCTATAAAATCATTCTCTATTATGAATGACTTAGGTTTGTATGCTACGAGCTCCTGTATCTTGGAAAGTAAAATTTTTTCATTTTCAAGACGTTCTTTGCCGGTCTCATCTGTAGCAATGCTGTTTTCTATCTCTTGCTTCATTTGAGAATGATAGATATTAAGCTCTGTCACATCACCTTGATAGAGTTTAGGATTGATTTCTGCTGTATAAACGATACTTAATAAACTCATTAAAAAGAGAACTATTTTCAAATGTATAACCTTACTTACAATAAAATACTAATAAGCATTATGCCATAAAAATAGATCTAAATTAAAATACTCTCTCTTTAGCTATAATACTTTTAGAAATAATAAGGAAATATATCAATGAACGTTCATAAAATCAAACTTGCAGTATATTCACTTCTTTTAACCAATTATTATGGTTTTAAATTAAAAAAAATTCAAGAACCCCTTGAAAAGAAACGTGTAAGATTAAATTATGCCGAAACACTTTTAGCCAAATTAAATATATCGGTAGAGGTTAAAAACCGTGAAAAAATAACTCCTGACAAACAGTATCTGCTGATATCAAATCATCGTGGTATTATTGACCCTCTTATTGTTGAATTGGCACTGAAAGAGACAACTCTTTATGGTTTATGGATCTCGAAAAAAGAGTTGTATAACTCTCCATTTTTTGGACTTTTTGTTCGTAATGGTGGGGCGATACTTTTAGACAGAGAGAAAAATCAGATGGGTGGGTTTTTTTCAGAAGTCAAATCTGAAGTACAAAAAGGAAACTCCATCTTTATTTTTCCGGAGGGAACACGTAACAAAAGTGAAGCGTTACTCATAGAATTTAAAGAGGGATTTAGAATCATTGCTTTAAAAAATAGATTGCCTATTTTACCGGTGTACATACGAACCCATACGGACAAAGTTTTAGGTAAGGCACTTAAGAATAAAAATCTTCAACAGACCGTAACCATAGAGATAGGTGATGAGATAGATTACAAAGAGAAAGAAGTACTTCAAAAAGTCTATAAAGAGATCTTCAATATTTGATGTAACCCCTCATTTATCAATATTTAGATAAAATCGCGTCATTAATATTGAGACTAGGACATAATCGTTATGACAAAACCACTTCTTATAGAAATCGGTGTAGAAGAGTTACCGGCTATACCCCTCCTAAAAATTGTAAACACTATAGAAAAATCATGGAAAGATATTTTAAAAGAGTATCTTCTTGATTGTGATTTTGAGTTTATTTATACGCCACGCCGTTTGGTATTGAAACATGCAAACATTGCTACAAAACAAGCTGACAAAACAACGGAATTCTTTGGACCACCTCTGATGGCTGCAAAAAGAGATGGCAAAGTAACACAAGCAGGTGAGGGTTTTGCTCGTAAATGTGGTGTAAGTTTTGATGAACTTAGCACCATGGAAAAGAATGGTAAAGAGGTTCTCTATTTCAAAAAAGAAGAAGAGGGAACGGCAACTTCAGCCTTATTACAAGCAATGTTAGAAAAATGGATAAGCTCAATGGCATTTGGAAAAATGATGCGTTGGGGTTCAAGAAGTGATGAATTTATTCGACCGATTCGTTGGTTACAGGTACGATTGGGTGAAGATTCAATTTCTACAGAACTCTTTGGTGTTCAGTCAGATACAAAAACTTATGTTCATCGTATGCTAAACTTTGATGCTGTAGAAGTTCCAACCATTGCAGCGTATGATGAGATCTTAGCCAAAGGTAAAGTAACACTTTACCCTAAAGAACGAGAAGTTACCATTTTAGCAGCGTTTGATGTTTTAGAAAAAGAGCACAGTATCACGATAGAGCGAGACTTTGAACTGTTGGCTGAGATTGTAGCGATTACTGAACACCCTAAAGCGTTACTGGGGTCGTTTGATGAACTTTTTTTAGAGTTACCACCTGAAGCGATTGTCGCCTCTATGAAAGAGCATCAGCGTTATTTCCCTGTCTTTGAAAATGAAAAATTGAGCAACAAGTTTGTAGTGGTTTCAAATGCTGTTACCGATGACTATTCAAAAGTGGTAGCAGGAAATGAGAGGGTTTTGAAGCCACGATTAGCAGATGGACTCTTTTTTTACCGAAATGACCTAAAACGTGGTCTTCTCACCAATGGTTTAGAGAAGATTACCTTTATGGATGGACTTGGAACATTAACCGATAAGATTAATCGTGAAAAGAACATTGCAGGAAAACTTCTCTCACTTTATAGGGAGCAAGTGGAAAAAGAGACAGGGAAAAGTGCTTCTGAGCTCATGGATTTAATGAATGAAACGGTTACACTAGCAAAAGCAGACTTAACCTCGGAAATGGTTTATGAGTTTACAGAGCTTCAAGGTCTTATGGGATACTACTATGCAAAAGCTTTAGGAAAAGATGCTTTGGTTTACAATGCGATTAAAGAGCAGTATTTCCCATTGGGTGAGGGTGCAGAGCTTCCTGGTTCTACTTTCTCTGCCATTGTAGCGATGTCGATTAAACTTGATACCCTTATTGGTCTCTTCTCTGTTGGTAAAATTCCAACAGGCTCAAAAGACCCATTTGCTTTGCGTCGTGCTGTCAATGGTGTTGTGCGTATGGTAACCGAATATGATTTATCATTTCATATCGATGAGGTTCTTACAATGCTTAATGAACTTTATGCTGATTATGAGACAGAGAAATTGCTTGAGTTTATTGTGGAGCGAATTAAAAAATCGTTAGAAGCAAACCCATCGGTCATTGCAGCTGTTTTAGAGTCGGGAGAAAAAGACATTAATGAGATAGCTAAAAAAGTAGCAGCATTAAACAGCATTGTTTCTCAGAAAAGTTTTAAAGAACAGTTCTCTACCTTTAAACGGGTTGCCAATATATCTAAAGAGGTTGATTTGGAAAGTGAACTTTCTGTAGACAGTGCCTTGTTTGCAGAAAGCATTGAGAATGAGTTGTATGGTGATTATGCTTCTACAATGGCTAAAACTTATGGTTCTTATGAAGAGAAATTAACAGCAATGTTTGCGTTGAAACCAAAACTCGATGCATATTTTGATGATGTCATGGTCAATGCTGAAGATGAAGCTGTTCGTAATAACCGTAAAAATACGGTGGCTTCTATCTATAAATCATTTAGAGAGATTGCAGATATTAAAGAAATTTCGATTTAAAAGCATAGCTGTGACCATGTCACAGCTACGCTCGTTTTCTATAAAACTCTTTTTTAAACGCTTCAAACTTACCTTCAAAAATCGCTTCACGCATCTGTTTCATCAAGTCTAAATAGTAGTAAAGATTATGAATGGTTCCCAATCTAAAGTAGGTAATTTCTCTGGCTCTAAAGAGGTGATTTAAATACGCTTTAGAGTAAGTTTGACACACCATACAATTACACTCTGGGTCAAGTGGCTCATTGTCTTCTTTAAATCGTGCTGCTTTGATATTCACTTTTCCATAAGAGGTAAAAAGCGTTCCATTTCGTGCATTTCGAGTAGGCATAACACAGTCAAACATGTCAACACCTCGGGCAACATTTTCAACCAAATCTTCAGGAGTTCCTACACCCATTAAGTAACGAGGTTTATCTTCGGGCATAAACTGTGTGGTCCACTCTACGGTATCGTACATGTCTTGGTTGGCTTCACCCACACTCAGCCCACCAATAGCAAAACCGTCATAATCTAAAGCACAAAGATCTTTGGCCGACTTTTCTCTAAAGGCTTTGTCGGTTCCCCCTTGAATAATCGCAAAAATGTTTTGTGTTAATCCTAATCCTTTTTTCTGATTTTCTCTATGGTACGCAATAGACTCTTCTGCCCAACGGGTGGTTCGCTCAATACTGGCTTTAATACGCTCCCCGGTTGCAGGTAGTGCGACAAGGTCGTCAAGTATCATCATAATGTCTGAACCTAGATTGTACTGAATATCCAAAACTTTTGTAGGGGTAAAGTAATGGGAGCTTCCATCGATGTGACTTCTAAAGGTAATACCATTTTCATCTATCTTGACATTGTCAGAGAGGGAAAACGCTTGAAATCCACCACTGTCTGTTAAAAAGCTTTTAGGAAACTTGGTAAACCCGTGCAGTTTCCCCGTCTTTTCTACAACTTTATCACCGGGACGTAGATACAAATGATAGGTATTACCTAAAATAATACTTGGCTTTATAAAGCTTGTAAGATCGGTTGTATCGAGTGCTTTAACAGCACCCACGGTACCAACAGGCATAAATACCGGAGTTTGAATGGTTGAATGAGCTGTTTTAATGGTACAAGCTCGTGCTTTACCATTGGTTTTATCTATCTGAAAATCCATTGTGTTATAATTATCCTTAATAAAAAAAGGTTATTATACCAACAAGATTCCAAATAGAAAGAATTAAATGAAAAACATATTGATTTTGGCAAATGGTGAAATGGCAAAGCATTTTGTTCAATGGGTGGGAAAAAGTCGTATTGATGACAATCACTACTATATTACTTGTTCAAATATTCATCTCAACCCCCCTTCACCCTTAGTTGAAAATCTTACATTTATTGATGCTGATCCTACTTCTTATATGCGATTAAAACGCATTATGGAAGAGAGAGACTTTACAATGATATTTATTGTGATGAAGGAGAGAGAAGAGTCACTGTATGCTTTTAAAAACATACGTATGATTACACCAAAACTTTTAGTTGTTTTTGTAAATAAATGGGACAATTTAACACTGGATGATGATAACTTAAGTGTATTAAATGTGAATGAAATAGTAGCCGGGAATCTTTATGAAAAACTTCCTAATGTTCCAATGATTGCAAAAAATATTGGTTTAGGACAAGGTGAAATTATGGAGATACTGGTTCCCTTCGGAAGCAGTTTTGCTTACCGTCATTTAGGTGCCATATCTCATAGAAAATGGAGAATAGTAGCAATTTACAGGAAAGGGAAACAACTTTTTCCCAATAATGCCACGATGTTATTGCCCAATGATAGGCTTATTGTTATTGGAAATCCCATTGTGCTAGAAGAGGTTTATAAACGAATCAATAAACGACAAGGGGTATTCCCTGAACCCTTTGGTAAAAATCTTTATTTGATTGTGAATATGAATCAGAAAAAAGAAGACATATTATTACAAATTAATGAAGCAATTTTTCTAAGCAATCAACTCTCAAAAACAAAACTCTTTATTCGTCTTATAAATATACGTGATTTGGATACTTTAAATGAAATACGAACTTTAGAAACGCCGAATATATTTATTTTTGCTACTTACAATCCTATTGATGTCTTTACCGATATAGATTATGATGTTAGTCAACATGATATTGGACTTTTTCTCATAAGTAATAAGCAATTTTTTAAAAGAAGTTTTAAAAAATATCTCTATGGTTTGATGCGACCAATTTATATTTTTGGTGATAAATCTCTTTATAATATTGAAAAAGCTGTGATTTTAATGGGTGAAGATGCAGAGATGGAATCTCTTTCAACCTCGGTTTTTGATTTTTCTGAAAGCTTGGGCTTGTCTCTTAGTCTGTGTGATTATAATCCTGAGGGAGATTTTGAAGAGAGTGACCATATAGTGGAACACTACGAAAGTCTTTCCAGGCTCTATAATTTTAAAATCACTATTGATAAAAAACGGGTGAATCCTATTAGAGAACTTATAAAACATGAAGAGATACTACACATCGCACCATTTACAAAAAAAGCTTCTGATGTATCCTTTACAAACCTTATTTATACTCAATTGAGTCACTATTTTTTCTCGATCAAAAAACACCCACAACTTTTAATACCGGTTGATAAATAAGTAAGTGGACACAATATGAAACCTATTGTGTCCACTTACATAAGAGTTATTAAGTCCTTTAAATAGGAATATAAGGTAAAATAATGGCTATATTTATTTTACCGAATAGGCTTGAAAATTATGATTGTACCCATTCATTTAGAGAATCAAACTCCCGTACACTATGATGTTGTTATTGATACCCTTCCACAGTTAGTGTTTAATCGAAAAGTAGCTATTGTAACCAATACAACCGTAGCTCCATTGCATTTAGAAACATTAAAATCACGTATAGAGTGTAATGAACTCTATGTGATTACGGTTCCGGATGGAGAAGCGTACAAAACTTTAGAGACCGTAGAGAACATACTTGATGAACTTTTTAGTCATAAGCTTGATAGGAAATCATTGTTAATTGCTTTAGGTGGTGGGGTCATTGGAGACATGACAGGGTTTACAGCAAGTCTCTATCAACGAGGTATAGGATTTGTGCAAGTACCAACAACGCTACTTTCACAAGTAGATGCCAGTGTTGGAGGTAAGACGGGTGTTAATAACAAGTATGGTAAAAATTTGATTGGTGCATTTTACCAACCGGAGGCTGTTTACATTGATACAGCATTTTTGAAAACTTTACCGAAACGGGAGTTTTCAGCCGGTGTTGCAGAAATTATTAAAATGGCTGTAATGTTTGATAAAGCCTATTTTGATTTTTTAGTAACAGCCGACTTGAAAGATAACGAGCGTTTAGAAAAAATTATTCAACGTTCCGTAGAGTTAAAAGCAGAAGTGGTAAATCTGGATGAGAAAGAGTCTGGTATACGTGCTGTACTCAACTATGGTCATACTTTTGGTCACGTAATAGAAAATGAAACAAATTATACAGCGTATTTGCATGGTGAAGCCGTGGCGATTGGTATTATCATGGCGAACCGATTGGCAGTAGAATTGGGATTAATGCGTGAAGATGAATCAAATCAAGTTAAAACTTTATTAGAAAAACACGATTTACCAACGGATTATCATATTAAGGATGTAGAAGCTTTTTATGATAAATTCTTTTTAGATAAAAAGTCTGCAAACAACAAAATAAAGTTTATCTTACCTCAAGGTATAGGAGGTCATGTTCTTCGTGATGACATAGATGGTGACTTATTGAAAAAAGTCTTAAAAACATTTTCCAAAGAGCTGGCTTAATGAAATTAATTTTACTCTTTTTTCTTCTTTTTACTCAAGTGGTTTCTGCCGATTCTAATTTAACGGCACAGGTAAAAACGGCGATAACGAATTTACTTACTTCGACGGAAGAGACAAATAAATCGAAAGAGACAAACAGATCAAATAGCAAGAAAGAGCTTGAAGAAGAGAAAAATCTACAAGAGAAAATTAAAGAAAACCAATTAAAAGTTGAAAGAGTTAAACAAGAGTTAGAAAAACAAAAGAAAGAGGCTGAAGCAGAACTTGCATTAACAGCACGGATTAATGTATTGGTTGCTCAAAAAAAAGAGATTGATGAACATTTACTCAAAGACAATATTTGGGCAAGCCTCTATTACAATCATGAGACCTATCAATCTTTGGATATTCAACTTCAATCTTTAAATGATAAAATTAGACTTTTTAAAAATAAATCTTCATTAAGTAAAAAAGAGAAGATTGAATATCAAAAAATAAAAGGAGAGTATCAGACCATTGAAGGGAAACTTTCACAACTTAAAGAGTATAAAGATGATCCCTTTAAGAAACTGGTTACATCTCCGGAAATAGGCGAAGAACCTACGATTACGAATCCTATAGATATTATTAAAGTAATGTCTTTTCAAAAGCAGTTAACCACAGTTAAAGAAGAGTATGCTCAACGTTACAAAACCTTGAATAATGCTATAGCCAAGTTGTATCAAAAAAGTATTCTTTTACAAGAATTGGTTGTTAAAACACGAGGTGAAATTTATAATAATTATGTGG
Source organism: bacterium (assembly GCA_018822805.1). Taxonomy (GTDB): domain Bacteria; phylum Campylobacterota; class Campylobacteria; order Campylobacterales; family Sulfurovaceae; genus UBA1140. The sequence goes on along the minus strand of JAHJJU010000004.1, from coordinate 23,299 downwards.
ATGAACTAAGAGCTACTGAACATAAACTGGTGGACTTTGAACGGACTTTAGCCATTTTTGAAACATCGGTATCGGCATTTGAGCAAAAAGTAGCTCAAATTAATTTAAACATTGATCATGGAATTGATAATGAGATAGAGAAGTCGATTATTACAGGTTCTATTATTTTATTCATTTTACTCTTTTTCTTTTTTATCAAATATTTGGTTAAAAAGTACATGTCAGATAATGAGCTTTTTTATGGAACCAATAAGGTTATTAATTCCTTATTTATAGTTTTGGTATTTACCATTTTACTTTTTAGCTATTTGGAAAATATTGAACACTTGGTTACAGTACTCTCTTTTGCATCAGCCGGTATTGCTATTGCATTAAAAGATTGGTTCATGAGTATAATTGGATGGTTTGTTATTTTAGTTTCGGGTTCCATTCATGTTGGGGACAGAGTTAAGTTTTTTAAAGATGGTGTTGAGTATGTAGGAGATGTGGTTGATATTTCTATTTTACGTATGACTTTACATGAAGATGTGACCTTAACAACCACCACATTAAACAGACGTGCAGGTAGAATTATATTTATACCAAACAATTATATTTTTACCGATATGATTGCAAACTATTCGCATTCCGGATTGAAAACCGTTTGGGACGGTATAGATTTTTTAATTACTTTTGATTCGAATGTTGCTAAAGCTCAACACATTGCTAAAGACGTTACACGAAAGTACTCAAAAGGCTATACCGATATGACGCGAAAGCAACTTAATAAACTACGCAGTAAATACAGTATGAGAAATACGGCTGTTGAACCTCGTATCTTTGGTTTTATGGACAGCTATGGAGTACGTATTTCGGCATGGTATTTAACCAATGCTTATGCAACATTGACGCTAAGAAGTACCATTTCTATGGAAATTTTAACAAGACTAAATGAAGAAGATGATATTTTTCTTGCTTTGCCAAGTCAATCTCTTTATATGGATAAGCCGGCTCCTAAACTGCCTTTAGCTGAGGGTGAAGAGCCTACACAAGAACATCGAGTAGATTCAAATAGACCTAAAAATGAATATGATTCAAAAGGTAGGGGAGTCTAATAATGCAAAAAGTATATTTTAAAACCTTTGGATGTCGAACCAATCAGTTCGATACCCAAGTAATGATGTCAAAATTAAAAGATTTTGAATTAACACTCAATGAAGATGAAGCAGATGTAATCATGGTAAATTCTTGTACGGTTACCAATGGTGCAGACTCATCTGTTCGTGCCTATATCAATGGCTCTACACGTAAGAACCCTAATGCAAAAGTTATTTTAGCAGGTTGTGGTTCTCACTCAAAAGGCGAGTCACTCTTTGAAGACAAAAAGATTTTTGGGGTTATAGGGCATTCTGAAAAAGAAAAAATAAATGATATTTTAAAATATGAAAAACCTTTTTATCAAATTGGTGATCTAAAACATATTGACTCAACCATAGTAGAAGAATTTGTTGGTAAGAGTAGGGCATTCATTAAGATTCAAGAGGGCTGTGATTTTCGATGCTCATACTGTATTATCCCTTCAGTTCGTGGTGATGCAAGAAGTCATAAAGAAGAAGATATTTTAATCCAAATTGAAAAACTAGCAGCCAATGGTTTTGGTGAATTCATTTTAACAGGTACCAATGTAGGAAGTTACGGACAAGATCAAAACTCTTCTATGGCGAAATTGCTTAAGCGTATGAGCATGATTCGTGGTGTACGTCGTGTTCGGATAGGGAGTTTAGAGCCTATTCAAATCGATGCTGAGTTTAAAGAGCTTTTATCTGAGCCATGGATGGCAAAACATCTGCATGTGGCTTTGCAACATACTGCAGATAAAATGCTGAAACTTATGAATCGACGCAATGAGTTTAAAAGTGATATTCTTTTGTTGGAAGAGTTGGCATCTCATGGCTATGGTTTAGGAACCGACTATATTGTAGGACATCCTGGTGAAGATGAGAAAGAGTGGAGCCAAGCCATTGAGCGTGTACGGCAATTGCCATTAACCCATGTACATGCTTTTTCATATTCTAAACGTGACAATACTCCTTCTGCGACCATGAAACCGGAAGTAAAAGGAGACATTGCAAAAGAGCGTCATCGAGAGTTAACAGCTTTGATTAAAGAGAAAAATTTACAATTTAGACAAAAACATCATCAAAATTTAGAAGTTTTGATAGAACAGGGTAATAATGGCGTCTATCATGGCTATGATCAATACTTTAATAAAATAGAAGTTAGCTCTATGGAAGATTTAACTTCTAATTGGTTAAACATAGAAAATGCAACAATAAAAGGCGACAAAAATGTGGCAGTCTATTAGTAAAAATGTAAAAATTATTATTCTTACCTTTGTTGTTTTAGTAGGTATCTTAACCTTTTCGAGTTGGGAGAAAAGTTCTAAAATTATTGATAAACAAGAAGCCATGAAGCTTATTGAAAGTACTACATTAGTACGGGTATTGATCAAAGAACCGTATGTCTATTTACATACAAAGGATAATATTTATAAAGTAGCCAAAGATGCTTTAGATAAAGAAAAACTTTTTGATAAAACATTGGTGGAGTATGATGAAGAGTCTACTGAAACCATGGATATGATTCTTTTTATTGTTCTTCTTTCAACCATGTTTTATATTTTATACATGATGCGTTCAAGTCGTAAAGCACAAGAGGAGTTTATAAATAACAAACAACTTGAAGCTCAGGAGGAAGCAGCTAGTAGACAAGTGATTCAAGCACAACATTCAACCGTTAATTTCTCCGATGTTGCAGGAGTTGAAGGCGTCAAAGAGGAGTTAGAAGAGATTATTGATTTTCTTCGTTATCCTGCTAAATATCGTGAGTTTGATATTCGTCTACCAAAAGGGGTACTTTTAGTAGGCCCTCCGGGTGTGGGTAAAACACTCATTGCTAAAGCTGTAGCAGGTGAAGCTGATGTTCCTTTTTTCTATCAAAGTGCTGCTTCATTTGTACAAATTTATGTAGGTATGGGTGCTAAAAGGGTCTCTGAACTTTTTATAAAAGCCAAAGAGATGGCACCAAGTATTATTTTTATAGATGAGATAGATGCTGTAGGTAAAAGCCGTGGTGGACACAACAATGAAGAGAGAGAAGCCACGCTCAATCAGCTTTTAACAGAGATGGATGGTTTTGAAGAGAGTTCAGGTGTTATGGTCATCGCTGCTACGAATAAAATAGAAGTTTTAGATGAAGCACTGCTTCGTGCAGGACGTTTTGACCGACGTGTGCATATCGGTTTACCTAATTTTGAAGAGCGTGCGAGTACGTTAAAACTCTATTTGAAAGATAAAAAGCATAGTGTTACTGTTGATGCTATTGCTAAAATGACCATTGGATTTAATTCAGCAGCGTTGGCGACATTGATTAATGAAGCTGCTCTTTATGCCTTACGTATGGGAAAAAAACGTATTGAAAATTCCGATATTGAAGCTGTAAAAGATAAAGTGCTTTTGGGTAAACATAAAATTCAAACGTTTAATCCCCAAGAACGAAAAATTCAAGCACTCTATCAAGCAGCCAAAGCAGTAACAGCTTCATGGCTAGAGGTTGAGTATGATAAGATAGGTATTATCTCTTCAAGTTTTATCCCTCATCATAACGAAATTCTCTCTAAAACTATTTTAGAAAATGAGTTGAAGGTTCTGTTGTCCGGTCGTATTGCAACACATAAGATCTATAATGAACTTTTTACAAATGCGAAAGAGGATATAAAAGAGGCTAAAGTTTTAACCCATAAGATTATAGAAGAGTTTGCTATGACTGAGGAGTATTTTGGATCTTCCGGGCAAATTCAAACTCTTTTAACTGAAGCAACTGGGGAAGTTAAAAGCTTGCTTTCTAAATTGGAAGTAGTGGTTGATCAAGTAACGGTTTATTTATTAGAGAATGAATCGATTACAGCTGAACAGACTAAAAAAATTATGGATGAACTCTTTTAGTGCTCTATTTTCATGGTTTTGCTTTAAAAGGCGAGGAAATCTTTTTTAAAGAAGAACTTATAGAGAGTGACTTTTGTGTCGCCGGTTTCTCTTATGGAGCACAAAAGGCATTTGAATATGTTTACAAGAGTACAGAACGTATAGACCGACTTATTTTACTTTCTCCTGCTTTTTTTCAAAACCATAAAAAATCTTTTATTCGAACCCAACTTCGTTACTATAAAGCAGATGAAAAAGCCTATACGGAGCAGTTTTTAAAAAATGTTGCGTATCCTTCTACTATCAACTTATATGATTATCTTAATACTGGAACAGTTGAAGCGTTAGAAGCTTTATTAAGTTATGTGTGGGACCTGGAAAAAATCTTAGAACTGATAGATCGTGGAGTTACGATAGAAGTTTTTATGGGTGAAAAAGACAAAATAGTAGATGCAAAAAAAAGTTTAGAGTTCTTTTCTAAGTTGACTACGGTATATATGTTTAAAGAATTAGGGCACTTATTAAAGTAGCCACTTCCTTGTTCGGGAAGTGAAGGGTTTTTTACTGGTTTACAGCAACTTTATACGTAGGATCATCTTCTTCATAGGTACAGAAAGGTCCTGCTATTTTTAAGACTTTTTTACAGTCATTTGATAAGTGTCTAAGGGTTAGCTTTTTTCCTTCTTGTTTGTACTTTTCGGTAAGGTTATCAATTGCTTCTGCTCCTGAACTGTCCATGACTCTGGCATTTTTAAAATCTATAATGACTTCTTCAGGGTCATTTTCAACATTAAATTGTTCAGCAAATGAGGTAACCGAAGCAAAGAATAAAGGACCGTTTAATCGGTATACTTTTTTACCCTCTTCATTACTTTCGATGCTTGCATGAATTTTTGCATTTTCCCAAGCAAATACCAATGCAGAGATAATAATACCGGCAATAACAGCAATCGCCAAATCAGCAAATACGGTAATAATGGTTACAGCCAAAAGAACAAAAGCATCAGCTTTAGGCATGTGTTTGATTCTTCGTAAACTTGAGAACTCAAAAGTACCAATACTTACCATGAACATAATACCGATGAGTACAGCCACAGGAATAATTGCAATAACATTAAAGAAACTCACTACCAATACCATTAAAAGTACAGCAGCAACAAATGAAGAGAGACGTCCTAACCCACCTGAAGAGTAGTTAATAATACTTTGACCAATCATTGCACAACCTGCCATACCACCAAATGAACCTGAACAGACATTACCGATTCCTTGAGCAACACACTCTTTGTTTCCTGAACCTTTTGTACCACTCATCTCATCGAGAACAGAAAGGGTAAGCAGTGACTCAATTAAACCAACCATTGCAACCAAAAATGCTGTAGGAATAATAATATACATAGACTGCATGGTGAAGAGGTCGGTATTTGGCATGATAAAGTGTGGAAGTGAAATAGATGTCATATCTCCAAAGAGCTGTCCTACCATTTTTGTGTCAACACTTGTAAAGTAGATAACAAGGGTTAAACCAATAATCGCTACCAAACCGGCAGGAACAGCTTTTGTAACCTTTGGTAAAAAGTGCATAATGAGCATCGTTGCAGCAATGAGTGCGTACATCATATGGTTTTCAGTGAAACTGTTTTTTACAACATCTATCCATGCTAGGCTTTCCACATTCGCAGGTGCTAAAAATTTAAATTGTGCTAAAGCAATGACAATAGCAAGACCATTTACAAAACCAAACATGGCAGGTTGAGGAACCAAACGGATAAATTTACCCATTTTAAGTAAGCCAACGGCAATTTGAAAGAGTCCGGCAAAAATAGACGCAATAAGAATATGGTGTAGTATCATCATAGAGAGAGCTTCTTTATCAAGTTCAGGGTATAAAGCTTTAACAGCGACACCTAAAGAGACAAAAACAATAGCCACAGCACCCGTAGCACCGGAAATCATACCCGGTTTACCACCAAGTATGGAGGTCACAAGACCAATAATAAATGCAGCATACAATCCAACCATGGGGTTTACCCCTGCTATGGCTGAAAATGCAATGGCTTCAGGAATTAGAGCGACAGCCACCAATGCCCCTGAAAGAACATCGTTTTTTATGTTTTGAGTAGAATAATTTTGGAGATTAATCACATAAATTCCTTTGTAAAAATTTTCGGAATTTTAACATAGTTTTAGTAAGCCGTAGGTTCGATCAAATCCATGAAAAATTATTTTGCGTTATATTCGATAAATGCAGGCTCACTGTAATTAGGAACATTATCATAGGTAAATACAGAAAAATATTTATCTATTTTTGTTGAACCAAAATTATCAAAGGTGAAGTTATCCGGACCGGCATAGAGTTTAACTCCATCAAATGGATTTCTAGGAATATGCCAACGATTTCGGACCACGTAGTAACCGACAAGGTCATTATCATTTATTTTGTCCCAAGATATTTTAACCAATTTATTTTCTACAGAAGTCTTTAGATTTACGGGTGAAGGAAGAGGACATTTTCTTCGTTTAATGTATTTAATTTTTAATTTAGCAGCTTTTTTACCCTCATGAGCCCAATTAATAACATGGTTACGACTGTGTACAGAGGTTGGATGTATTACAAATTTTGCTTCTTCTGCCTTTCTCTGTTTCTCTTCCAATGCGAGTTTGGAGTAGTGATCAAAAATAAAGTGATGTTCTTTTTTTGTTCCCAATTCTGCTGAACTTACTTCATAACCAATGAACTCTATACGTTCTCGTTCTCTAATATCTTGGTAAGAAAACTCTTCTAAGTCTACAAACTCAACGTTGTAACGAATATCGATTTTGTTTTTAACAGTAGAAGTATTTTCGATTTGTATCCATGCATCGGTAATAACGGCTTCATCAGGATCGGGAAGGGTTGATAAATCAAAAGACATATAGGCGTAGATTTTTTCATCATTTTTGTTAAATCCACAGGCCATAGCTTCAGGTGTGATGTTGTTGGGTGAAATGGTCATTGAGTTTTGAAGGTCTATGGTGACCTCTTCACTCGGTACAGTATATTTGATATCGATAGAAGGTCGGTAGTGTAGACCTCCCCCTTCATTACCGTAACCTAAATCAAAAACCATAATTTGTGAGTCTCGTCCTACCGGTAAGGTGGTCGGTCCTTCAAGTTTTAGGGTCATTTTCCCTTTTTTTAACTGTTGTTGAATCATATTCTTTTCAAATTCATTACAATCCCAATGCGACCAAATACCTTGGGTTAATTTTTCAGAAGGAATACTCGCTCCAATGGTTTTAATGTGTGTAGCATTATGCACTTGATCAAAATCTCGTATGTTGGAAATGCTCTCTTGATCAATAATGGACAATGACCATTCACCATATTTTTCAATTTTAGCTGAAACACGATTCAGAGGATAGAGTGAAACCTTTGTATCTAAAATAATAGCATTTTTAGGAATACTCTTCAAATCAAAAGTCATGACTCCATAGGAGATACCTCTTCCTTCGCTTACTCCAACTTTGAGTGAGTTGACACCAAAGTGTCCATGATTGGCTTCAGGTGATTTTTCAGCCACATATCCTACCTCTGAAGCGTTGGGAAAAATGGTTCTAAAAAATTCATTCTCTTTTAATAGTGTTTTTAATTTTACTTTTGGAGCAAATGCTGACTTGGTTTTTGTCAATTTATCTACAGCACGGATGTAATAAAAATACATGGTTCCACTGTGTAGATTAAGGTCCATAAAATTTTTGTTGCAGGTTGTCGCAATCAGTGAAGAGTGGTTACATGCCATTTTGTTATTTAAACTTCTATAAATTTCAAAATAGATATTCGGGTTCTCTTCATACTCCCATGCCAAATGACAATCGTTATCCGAAAATGATTCTAGATGAAAGTTGTCCACTCGTTTTGGTGCTATACGACTGTAACTTTTTGCTTCACCCAATGCATGGAGCAGTGCAGGAATATTTTCATTGACCGATTCAGACATATTTTGTATGTAGTCCGGGATGTTTCGTGTTCCAACTTCAACAACAACAGCAAGAATACCTTTTGAGTAGTAGTATTCTCGACCTGATCCGGAGATAAGTTTTGTAGGTGGCTTACCACGGTTAATTCCATAGTGTCGTCCTGTTACTTTATGAATGTGGTAATTCATATTGGCACAAAGGGCATTCATATCGGTTCCGTCTATTTCATTTTCATGGTTAAACTTATGTGCAGGAAAAAAGACGTTACCTTGAGAGTGGTAGTCGAGTGCTATTGTAATGTTGTTATGCGTATCAACAAAGTTTTTTATGGCCTGTGTTTCAGGTTCTGAAAAGGGGTGGGGACCACTGTAAACATTACTTGAAGTATTGGTGTTTTTTTGGTATCCAATTTCAAAGTTACGGTTAAGATCCACTCCATAGCTTCCATCACCGTTATTGCGTCGGTTTTTTCTCCAAAAAGAGAAGTGCTTTCTGCTGTACTCAAATCCATCAGGGTTAAGACAAGGAACAAGGTAGAGGGTATTTTGACTAAGCACTTCTAATATTTGAGGATTACTTCGATAATTCTTAAGAAGATAGTCGATAAACTCAATACCCAATTCATGTCCAATCCATTCACGAGCATGGGCTGTTCCCGTATAGAGTAGGGCAGGTTTTAAACGAGAATAGGTAACATTAAGTGAGATGGTAGCCAAAATAATGGGTCTGTTTTCCCATGTAGTTCCAATATTTTCAATGCTGATTAAATCGGGATATTTTTCGACACACTCTTCAAGAAAAGTACAGCTCTCTTTATAAGATTTGTATTGTTGTTTCATTGATGACTCTCCAATGTTAAATAAGTGGAATTTTAACAGATTGTTACCTTAATGGAGGTTAATAGCGTTTTGTTAATTTTATTATCAATAAATTAAATACTTAAAAAATAAGGGAGGGATCGGGCAGAGAAATGCCCGATGTAGATGGTGGAAAATTTAAAAATTAAACCTTAAAGTCGTTCCAAGCTTCAAGAATTTTTTCAACCATTTTTGCATCAATGGTTTTAATGTCTTCTAATGCTCTAGGTTCAACTTCTAAAACAGCCACAAGCTCAGCATGGTCATAGTATGCTAGAATTTTGCTAAGTTTCTTTTTTCCTAAACCTTTAATAGAAAGTAGCAATGCTTCTAAATCTTCATTAGAGATTTCGATTGCCATAGCAGCAGCTTCATCTCCACTTACTTCCGGAGCTTCTTCTTTTTTTAGAGCAGGAACTTTCATAGATTTAATGCTTTTAAGAGGAAATCTGTCTTGGTAGTTCCATTTTTCACTTGGCCACTCTTCGAATGTTCTTGGTTTTATATCGAACATTTTATACGCTGAATCAAGCTCATGAAGATAAACTTCTTTATCTCCATATACTTTTTTCTTTTTACCAAAGTAGGCACCATCATAAGAAGGTTTGTACTCTCCAAAAGTAATGTGTCTCATGGTTCTAAGTAGGTCAGAGTTGATTTTACCTAGCTCTTCCCAGTTAAACATTGGCATATGTGGTTTTCTAAATCGACCTTCACTTAGACTCCACATGAGGTATTGACCAATCCAGTCTCTGATGTAGGGGAAGGCAGCAAAGGCAGTCGCACATTCAAGAATTCTTACTTTCCCATCTTTACCATAAGCAACGTCACATGCCCAGTATTCTGCATTGGCAGCTTTAGAAACTTTAACGGCCAAATCAAGAACCGATTTTGGAACATTCATGTAGTCCATACTTCCACCTTGAGAAGTATTGGTTAACCACTCACCTTCAGGAGCTCTTCTCCAGAAGGCACATACAGGTTTGTGACCAATAAGCATAACACGAATATCGGCTTCCATTGGAACAAAATCTTGGAAATACATTGGGTGATATTTTTTCTCATCAAAAAGTGCTCGAGCTTCTTTATATGAGTCAACTTTATGAACAAAGTATCCCCCGTAGTTTGATGGACCATAAGATTTTTTAACAATTTTTGGATATTCTGTTTTTTGTAAAAATTTGTCTGCATTTGGTCTATTGTAATAGATGTACGTTTTAGGAATAGGTAAATCATATTTCCATGCAAATCGTGTAACGTTCTCTTTTGATTTGTTTGAAAATTGTGTGTCAAGTGAAGGGACAAATCGTACATGTGGCAATTCACGTGCAATCTCTCTAAAGGTCTCATATGCAGTTGCCGGAATATTACCGATTAATACATCAATTTTTTTTCTTTTAACCTCTTTTATAAATCTTTCTTTATCATTTTTCCAGTGGTAGGTTACGGTTTCTATTTTATTTGGCCACCCTTTAAGGTTTGAGTGGTCGAAAAATCTGAGGACATAGTCCATGTATAAGAAGCCTAGTTTAGGTAGTTGTTTGTTGCTTAAGCCCATTGTGCTGTTGTTCCTTTATTAAGTTGTTTTTTTGTTAATTATTTTTTTGTGTTTTTTTATCAATTAAATCAACAATTAAGTCGATTTTTTTATCATTAAAGTCCAGACCCATTTTTTCTTGTTCCGGTGTAGCAAATGCCGGAATTCCGTTTACTTCCAATACTACATACTCTTCTTTTTCTTGATCATAAATAATATCGACACCTGCTATGTCCGTACCACAAGCATTCGAAGCTTTGATGGCTATGTCAATAATTTCATCATTCGGTTCTCGTAAAAATACGGATCCACCGGATGTTACATTGGTTCGCCAATCGCTTCCACCGGCTTTGCGTCCATAACATCCTACAAATTGACCATCGACAATATCTACTCTAAAGTCGGTATTGTCGTATTTAATAAATTTTTCAATAAAAACTTGACGTGTGTCCATTTGATTTAGTGTTGGCATTAAAGTACGAATACTCTCTTTATTCTCAATTTTACTTAGTCCGGCACCACCCCATCCACTGGTTGGTTTATAGACAAGACCACCCCACTTTTTAAGTGTTTTAAGTAACTCTTCTTGTGCTTCATCACGATGAAATAATTTATAATCAGCAGTATTTATACCTGCATTTCTTAAGACAAATGAAGTTTGAAATTTATCTTCAGTTAATGCAAAAGAGTCATACGAATTAATCATGGGAATCATACGATTAAGAGCTTGATAAAGATACGTTTGATAAACGGTTTGTTCCCCTGCATTATAGGAGAAAAAGAGATCCAATTTATTGAGCTTTGTTCCATTATGAATAATGTTTTTACCTTGAGCCGTTGCATGACGTAGATTAATATCATCGACTACTTTAATATCACGCTCTTTTAGTTTTGTAATAATTTTTTTACCGATAGCATCTCCACCACTATTACTGTAAAGCCACATACCTATTTTTCGTTTTTTTGCCATGTTTATTCGTCCTTTTAAATTGAAATGTATTGTCTAAAATTGTTTAAACTCTTGATGATGCATTAAAATATCGGTCATCAAGTTGATACGCTGTTCAAAAGAGCTTTTTAAAGCTCGTTCATTAACGGTATGATCACCATCACCAAATGGTCCAAAACCATCCAATGTTGTCACCCCTTGTGATGCAATAATATTGGCATCACTTACACCACCACGTTGTTCCGTTGGAAGCTTTTCCCCAGATATTGCTTCTATTTTTTTTATTAACATTTCTTGTTCTTCATTGGCTTCCATTACATCTCTCTGAATTAATCCACAGAGCGTAGACTTTGTTCCTTCAATATAAGAGGTATTGGTAATCTCATCTAAGGCATTGAGGAGTCGGTCACGTTCAGAGTTTTGTGTGTAACGTAACTCTAAAAGCAGTTCACAGTTAGGTGAAATGGTATTGGCACCGATCCCTCCTGTAATTTTCCCCACATTAACCGTAGTACCGATGTCAAGATTGGTCAGTTTGGTAAGCTCTTGAAGTTTATAAGTAGCTTCTAAATTGGCGTTAATACCTTCGGCATAACGTACACCGGCATGAGCAGCTTTACCTTCGATACTAATGGTAAACGTTCCCACACCTTTACGTCCGGTTACTACTTCAAGATTTTCTCCTGCAGCTTCAAAAACAAAACAGACATCATAATCCAAAGCAATTTTTGAACTGAGGTGTTTACTGTCATCGCTTCCTGTCTCTTCATCTGAAACCAATAAGAAGTCAATGTTTTCTATTTTTCCGGTTTTCTCATAGACATTACGCAAGGCTTGAAGGGCAACCATATTTCCCCCCTTCATGTCACAAACACCCGGACCATAAATCCACTCTGCATCTTCATCATAGTGTTCAAATTTACCCTGAGGAAAAACAGTGTCGTTGTGACCCAAAAGTAGAACTTTAATGCCATCGGTTTTGGGACTGATATAGAGGTGGTGATTACCAATCTCTTCTCGTTCATAACAGATATCATTAAAACCTAAAGCTGTTAACCAAGAGGTCATAAATTTAGAAATCTCATCCACGCCAGCTTTATTTTTTGTATAAGAGTTAACGTTAATAATTTGTTGAAGATCAGTTAAATATGTCATTTTTTTTACTTTAATTTAGTTTAATCACTGTGTAAAAATGAAGAAAATAATTTTTTGTGTGATAATTGTGGAATTATAACACTACAATACAAAATAAAAGTTAAATATTGAACAAAGAATTCTAAATAGTAACGAATACGTTATTAAAAATAAATGAAGCAACTCTTAACGAGAAATGCGTGATAATTTCTTACATAATATAAGGAATATATATGCGAAAAACAAAAATAGTTATAACACTTGGACCTTCAACTTCTTCTTTAGATATGATTAAAACACTTATTACAAAAGGTGTCAATGTTTTTAGATTAAACTTCTCTCATGGTGACCATGAAACTCATGCTACAAATATAAAAAAAATACGACAAGCTTCACAAGAGCTTGGTAAAGAGGTAGCCATACTACAAGATATCTCAGGTCCTAAAGTACGAATAGGTAAAATAGAAGGAATACTCAAACTCAAAAAAGGAGATACATTAAAATTAGCAAAAGAAGAAGATGAATCGGATGAATATACTTTGGCTCTCTCCTATCCATTAATTATTGATATGGTCAATATAGGTGAAGAGGTCTTTTTTGCTGATGGAACCCTTCAGACCGTAGTAGTGGATAAAGGGACGAATTACTTAGAACTTAAACTTCTGAATGATGGAGAATTGACTTCAAGAAAAGGGGTAAATTTCCCGAAGACCAAATTAAGCATTTCAGCCATTACCCATAAAGATGAAATAGATTTGGCTTTTGGTGCATCACACGATATTGATATCGTAGCACTTTCCTTTGTTCAAAACAAAGAGGACATTTTAAAAGCACATACCATTATGAAAGCACATAATTTTTCTCCCTTTGTGGTTTCTAAAATAGAGACAGGAGAAGCCATTGCTAATTTAGAAGATATTCTTTCAGTTTCAGATGGGGTAATGGTGGCACGGGGAGATTTGGGTGCAGAGTTTGGGGTAACCAAATTGCCACGTATACAAAAACGTATTATTGCTGTAGCCAATGAGATGAATAAACCCTCTATTACAGCAACACAGATGCTGAGTTCCATGAAAGACAACCCCTTCCCAACACGAGCCGAAGTGAGTGATATAGCCAATGCTGTCTATGATGGAACAGATGCCGTGATGCTTAGTGATGAAACCACCATAGGAAAGTTTCCACTGCAAGCTGTAGATGTATTACACGATACCATTAAAGATGTGGAGAGAGATTACCCTTATTTTAAAACGTTTAAGACCCTAGATAAATCAGATGCTGTCTCTAAATCGGCTGTAGAGTTAGCAAAAAACTTAGACAAAGAGGCACTGGTTCCTTTTACGACTTCGGGCATGTCGGCTCAAACACTCTCTAAGTATCGACCAAAACAGACCATTTACGCCGTATCACATACACTAAAAACACATAGAAAGCTAAGTTTGGTTTGGGGTGTGCATCCACTGTTCGTTATGGGGGAAGTTAAAAACCCAACAAAGCTGCTCTATGATTTTGTAAAAAAAATCTTAGAAGAGGAGCGTGTTGATATGGATAAACGATTTATAGTCACTATCGGGTCAACCACAGGTGAGCAAGGCTCAACCAATTTGATTCGACTGTTAAACAGAGAGGGGATGGAAGCTGTATTGGCTTCGGAGTTTTAAGTAGGAAGTAGAGGCTTAATGCCTTTTTTGACGATAAAGTACTTTTAGTTTCAGTTTGGCAACACCTTTATTGACATAGCCCAACTTTTTTGCTGCAAGATAAGAGAGGTCAATAATTCTTTTTTTAGTGTAAGGCCCTCGATCATTAATTCTTACTTTAATTTTACGATTGTTTCTTAGGTTTGTCACTTCAACAATCGTATTAAAAGGTAGGGTTCTATGTGCAGCTGTATATCTGTACATATTGTATTTTTCTCCATTGGCTGTGGTTCTACCATGAAAACGTTTACCATACCAACTACCTATGCCTACTTGTGCTTTATTTTTATTGTAGGCATTTGCCGAACAGCTTAAGAAAAGCAAGAGGGTTAAAATTAGTATTTTAAGTTTTGTTAATAATTTCATACTTATAGTATACTTTAAGATTGTGAGTAAAAGCTTCATTTTTACAGTATATGTTAATGTAAAAAATCATTGTTAGTTACTATAGGTAATAAAAGGAAAAATAATGAAATATTTTTACATAAGAAAGAATAAAATACTACTAAATAGTAAAAATATTTCACTGTTAAGTAATATATCCTTTTAATAATCCAGCTAAATATCCACTCGCAAAAGACCATTGCAAGTTATACCCACCACAAGGACCATCCAGATTCATTACTTCTCCACAAAAATAAAGTCCTTTTATCTTTTTACTCTGCATGGTGTCGGGATCTATCTCTTTTAATGAAATGCCTCCACGGGTTATCATTGCCATTTTAAAACCATCGTGTCCATTGACGGTCAAAGGTGTCCACACCAAAAGTTTAATGAGCTTGTCCCGAACTACTCCTGAGAGTTTTCCTAAAGTTAGGGTAGGGTTGGCATCAGCCAATTTACAGAGTTCTAAAACTACAGATTCAGGCAGAAGCGTTTGAACCAAAGAGGCTACAGTATGGTCAGGAGTTTTGGTTATCTCTTTTTTAAAGTGCTCGCGAATTTGCTCTTCATTCATTCCTTTAGTAAGGTTCATCAACATAGGAACTTCATCAAACTTTGAAAGCAGGGGAGTGATTTCACGAGAAAAATCCAACACCACTGGTCCTCTGATTCCATTTTTAGTAAATATCAAATCGCCGATGGCATGGAGTTTTTTATATTTTTTTATATCAACACGCAATTCAACTTTTGCCAAAGTATCAGCCCTGCAATTTGTACCCCAGATCTCTTTAGTTTTTAGAGGCATCATGGCTGGGTACAGTTCGGTTACGTTATGCCCAACCGACTCTGCTAAAGGGTATCCATCACCCTCGGCACCTAAAACCGGGTACCCCATACCACCCGAAGCGATGATGACATTGTCGGCAAAAAAAGTATCGCTTTGTGTAGAGACTCCTGTAACTTTTGAACCATCATGTTCTAAACGTTCTACTTTTTGAGAACAGAGAACCTCTACACCCAATTTGTCCATTTCTAGTTCCAGAGCTTTTATAATCGTACCTGCATTATGCCCAACTGGAAAAACACGAAACCCATCAGGAGCATGGGTTTCTACTCCTATTTCATTAAAAAAGTTTTGAAGTGCTTTATAGTCTAATGCTTCTAGAGCAGGTGTCATAAATCGCCCCTCTCGACCAAAACGGCTCATAAAATCTTCATTTGAAAGGGTATTGGTTAGGTTACAACGCCCACCACCCGTGGCTTTGAGTTTGGCACCGATTTTTGGAAGTTTTTCTAGTAATAGAACTTTATGCTTGTTACGTGCTGCTGTAATGGCAGCCATCATTCCTGCTGCTCCTGCTCCGATTATGATTAGGTTGTATTTGGTCATGGTTGTTTCCCGTACAGATTTCCGATTAATAGTATATCATATAATTCACCATTGAAATGTAATATAATATAATATGTTTTATATTTTCTAATATGGTTAAATAAAATGATATAAAATTAATTAATATTGTGTTTTTTTAGCTTGACTTTTATATAATTACGCCTTTAGTTAAAAAAAGGAAAAGTATAATCATGATAGAGACAGCTATTAAAATGTCATGGGTTATTATGGTGCTATTGAGCATGGTGTTGGGTGGTTTGTTGTTTTACAAATGGAAAGCATCTCAAGAAACAGTAAGCACTACAGTCGAAAAGTTTCCCTTGGTATTGAGCCAAGAAGAAAAAAAACTTATGGGCTCATGGGTAGAACCTATCCCTGAAAATGAAAACGAGTATCATGGTTTTACACTCTTGTCAGATGGGACAGCAAGATCGATCAATACAGGTGAATTGCTTTATAAAACATGGCAAATAAGAGGAGATGAGCTCTCACTTATTGTTGAAAGTATTGGTGAAGGTCTAAGCTCTGAAGATATGGAAACCTATATTTTTGAACAGATATCAGAGAATACATTACTGTTAAAAATCGGTAAATCGGTATTTCCTTATAAACGAGTACATTAGTTTTTGAACAATAGAGTAATTTTAAGTATAGTTTTGTTAAAACACTTAATTTAAATGAGAGAAGGCTAAACGAATGAAATTAGAAGAACTTGAATCTAAATACAACTATAAATTTCCTACACTTTTTACAATGCTTTGGAATGATGGTATGCTCGACTGGATGAATGGACGAACCACACCCTTTTCATCAGATGAGAGCTGGGAGAAAAGCATTTACCCCATTATAAAAGAGAATCCACCTCTCTTATTGCACTCAGGTGGTTTAGACTTTGAACTCTTAACCTCTCAAGGCATGTATGATTTTACATTCGATGAACTATGGGACATAGAAACGCATGAATTTATACCTTTTGCAATAACAAAGGAAGGTACGGTGTATGCTTTTTATCCAAATATAAAAACGAATGGTGAAAGTGCCATTGTTTGTATTTGGAACGATATGAATGAAACAGAAGTTTTGGCTAAAAATTTTGAAGATTTCATTTTTAGAAAAATGCTGGAATCGGTTTATGATATCGATACCGAAGATCTCTTTGTTGATTATAAAGAGAGTGAATTTGAAGGATACAGAGCCGATTTGTTAAATGATTTAAGAACAATCAGCCCTTATTTAAAAGCATCTTATGTAACAATCTTAAATGAAATATATAATAGAAAAGAAGTACTAAAAGGAATGTTTTCTTATGGATTGCTAACTCAACAAGAGTTGGCTCAACTGATTCAAACGCATTTAGCATTCAATGAACTTGATGCAGTTTTTGAACATGAGATTGATTAATACTTTATGATTAAACTTTCATTAGAAGAGAAGGGGAGTGAAATGGTCTTCCATATGATGGAAGTAGAAACCATCGACTCAGAAATGTTAGTACGTTTAAAAACATTCTCTGAAAGTAGAGGAGGTTTTTTTCGTGCCGATTTAAAACTTTTTTCTGTACGAAAAAGATGGACACAGAAAACAGCTCGACAAGTTTTTGAACTCTTGAATATTCCTGTTAAATTTATAGACATAAGTGACAATGAAGAACTTTATGAACCTTTACATAAACAACGCATCTATTTTGGAAAAGAACACTATGGTAAACGTTGGGAAGAGTTGCCTAAAAGTTATTTGTCATGGATTATCTCAAAAATGAATGAGGAGCGTATTTATGCTTTGGCATATGCTGAAATAAAACGAAGAGATGAAAATGACTGGCATATAGCATATAATGATAAAAATACCTCTGAAAATAACAATATAAGTAAATCCAATATTCCAAAGAAAAAAGTAAACACCTATAAACGACAAAGTGTTGAAGTAATTGGTTTTGGTAAACATAAAGGAACTGCATGGACAGAGTTACCTTTGAATTATCTATTATGGTTAGCCGGCAATTTACCGAAGAATCATCATGACATGACTAAAATAAAAGAAAGTATAAATCAATTAAAATAACCAATTTCACTTTTAAGTAATATAACCTAATTTTTTAAAACCTATAAATACCTAACTTAATAAACTCCCTTTGCAATTATCTAAACATTTACTTTTTTGCTGTCATTAAAAAGACCGTATAAATTGCTTGAGGTTTTTCTATAGTATTGGCTGTATAAAACTTAATCTCTTTAAAACCTACTTTTTTAGCAATATTTTCTAAAACATCTCGATCAAACCCAAAATGAAATACCCCTTCATTATCGCTATGAAAAGTTCCATCTTCACGATCTAAATCAGCTAAAGCAATAAAACCATCTTCTGCAAGTAGGGCGTACATTTTAGAAAACATATCTTCTTGATCTTCAATATGATGCATGGTCATAGAGGAAACAATACCATCATAAATGATATTGTTATACAAATTTTCATGAACCAAATCATGTTCTAAAACTACAGTAGGGCACTCAAATGCTTCTGATTTCTCTTTAAATACTTCTAACATAGATGGAGAGTTATCTAAAGCTGTTACTTTTCCTACCTTATGTGACAAACAATAAGACAACAAACCTGTACCTGCACCAAAATCCATAATATGCATCTCTTTATTTAATGAAATGTTTTCCAAGATCGTATCAGCAATGGCTTTTGCACTCTGAACACGTCTACTCTTTGCATCCCAATGTTTTGATTTGTGAGCAAATAAATCTTTTTTTTGCATTTTTATATACCTTATATATTATTAATAATTACCTAAAATAGGCTCTCTTGTTTGGCTATTTTATTGTTTTCCCAAAAGTAATCAACATGTTTTTCAAACAAAGTCACCATGGAGGAGGTCGATTTACTGTCAACTTTAAGCAAATTTACCTGCATTTGGTAAAAAAAGAGTGGGGCGAAAAACTCATGTGCTAAAAAGAGTGGATCTGCCGGCTTTATCTTCTCTTGTTGCATCATAATAAAAAAAACTGAAGAGAGTTTTTTGACATTACCTTGGTAAAAATGCTCATTGTAAATATCGCGAATTGTACTGTTTTTATATAACTCTTGCATTAAAAATTTAAAGAGTACCTCATTTTTTCTATCAAAACTGATAAGTTTAAATGTTGTCGCAATCGAAAAGAGTAGGGACTTACCTGTTTGTGCCAAGTCATCAATGCTTCTGTCTTTAAATATTTTTACAATGGCAGAGGACATTAAATCTCCTATTAAGGCTTCTAAAATGGCATCTTTTCCTTTAAAATGGTTATAGAGACCACTTTGTGTTATACCCACATCAGCTGCGATATCACGTACAGAGGTCGATTTATAGCCTTTTTTAGAAAAAAGCTTTAACGATACTTCCAAAATAAGCTCTTTGGTACTCTTTCTAGGTGCTGTGGTGTCAATTAACATCTTAAATCCCCTTTTATAAAACAACTATTCATAGTATTAAAAGCATTATAGTGAACAAATGTTCCTTTTGTCAAGTTTTTTATAACTTATTAGAAGAACAAGTGTTCTTATGTTTTAATTATATGTATGAACATTTGTTCTTTATTTTTTCAAAACACTACACTTAAGTAGGAACAAATGTTCCTTGTTGTTTTTCTCCGAAGTGAGTGTATCTATTTATAGTATAGAATTTATATTATGTTAACCAAATGGTAAAAACCACTAAATACAGTGAGTAGCAGACAAAACCATTTCATTTTCATTTCTTTTTTGCTATTTTTCATGAATCTTCTTCTAAACGAAATAAGCATGTTTCTTTTCCTGTATACTCATATCAAAAATGGATTCTAAGCGTTCTATATTTATAAAATATTCAATGGAAAACAAAATTTTCAGGAAATTCACCTTTCCTGAAAAAAATATTCATTCTCCTAGATTTTATGTCAATATGAAATATTTATAAGAAAAAAAACTACTTTTTGTTATAATTATGAAAAAGGATAAAAAATGCGTTTTCCACTAGATATCGATGCTTCTACCAAGGAATCCCTCTTATTTTGGATTACACGTTATGTCAAATATAAAACCAATACCCTTTCATCACGTAATGTTAAACATCAATTCATCATACAAACTGCCATAACAAGGCTCAATAACGCCCCTGCTTCTATAGATGAGATTTCTGAAATCGTCAAAGAGATCCGTAAAGGTGGTATTGAAGGTGTTAAAACATTTTATATACCTGTTCGTAAACTCTTTGACTATTTAATGTTGCAAAATATCTACTCTCTAAAAGAGATAAACGATGAAATGGTTATAGATTATCTCACGTCGAATACAGCAGGAATGAGTGATGCAAGTAAAAAAAACTACCGAAATGCCATCAGTAACTTTTTTGCCTATCTCTCCGACCACAATGAAAATGAACCAAACAGTGGTAACGGCTATATTTATCATTTAAAACTTGCAAATTGGCAAGGACTCTCAGGAAAAAAAGGTAATAAAATCCCTTCTTATCTTACAGAAGAGGAGGTACAAATCTTTTTAAATGGCTTAGATACTTATAAATTTATTTCTGATCGCTCTGCCCTATTTTATAATTTGATTGTGCGTCTTATTTTACATACCGGTATCCGAATTTCAGAGGCTCTCTCTATAGAAAAAAATAAAATTCAAGAAAAAGGAAACTATTTCCTAATAAAAATCGTAGGAAAAGGAAATAAAAACTCCATTATAGAGGTACCAAAATTGGCTCTTCACCCTTACTATACTCTATGGTTACGTGAGTACTCTTGCCCCAATAATCTACTCTTTTGTTCCCCTCAAAATGCTAAACGTGAAGCAAGTGCCTCTTCGGTGTCACATAAAATAAAAGAGCTGCTTCACTACGCAGGAATCGTCAAAGACAAAGAGGGTGCTCACCTCTTACGACATACTTATGGCACCCTGCTCTACAGTAAAGTAAAAGATTTGGCACTGGTTCAAGACATGATGCGACATGAAGACCCTGCTACCACAAGAGCCTACACACACATGGATAATGATCGACGACGAAAAGCTACGGATGTTTTGGATGAGATGTTTAATAATAAACATTTTTAGGTATAAGCAGAAAGATAGAATTTTAAAAATTTTTAGTACTGAATTTTAATAGGAAAAATGATATATTACTTAAAAGTGAAATTATATAGTTTAGGAATAAGATGAAAAATAGCATTATAAAAGAGTTAAACTCTATATTGGAAATGAGTAAGCGTATTGAGTACAAAGGTATTGTGCTGCATCTTTTAAACCGTATTGAACTCGACAAAGTATTACAACTAGAACTCACCGTTCGTGCCAATGAGATTGAAAAAGGTGTTGAGAAGAAAAACTACTTTTATGACTATGCTAAAATTATCAATCCTGAACATCCGGCTTTTAAATATACCCTCTCTATGAAACATAAAAAGAAAGAGATATTTGACCCGGCAAAAGTAAAACAAGCCCTTCCTGCTGAGTTTGAAATATGGAAAAACAAATCACGAGTTTATTTAGAAAAAGAACTAACAGATCCAGAGTCAGCTATTACCGATGACCAAGCTGTTCAATTAAGAGCCGACCTTGAAAAAGAGATTGTCATAGCCGAGCAAAACATCAACAAAGTGTTAGCCGATTTTACTGCGTATGATGTTGTTATTTCTACTTTTGAAGAGTACACCTACTACCCTGCTCTCTACTATGTTATGGAGTTAGAAGGTGGAAAAACAAAAGCAGCCGACACCCACCTACGAAAAGATGTCCCTAACCTACTCTGGTTTCACGATGAACGACCCTTTTCAGAACTACGAGCCAATGATCGAATGAGTCGAATTATTCAAACTTTTGATCGTTTTTGTGGGTCGGTTTATATTAAAAAGAAATAGGTATAGTACTTAAAAGTGAAATTTATTCAAACAACACATCAACTGTAAAATCATCTGTTACTGTCTCATCATAGTAACTGTTTTGCGTAACCCCTTCTACTGTTAAGAGTATGGTCTGTATCGCTCCTTGGTAAGAGCTGTGTTCTCTAAAGACTTCCTCTTTGTTGTTCAACTCATTGGCATATTTTTTGTCGATGGTAAACACGTTATTATAATATTTACACTCGATAATATTGATAACATCGTCATCTCGTTTGAGTAAAATATCTATTTGAGCCCCAGATTTTGTTTTGTCTCCACGCTCACTCCAATAGTGTGAACTGCTCACCACACCTAAGATCCACAATGCTTTTTTAATCTGCACTATATGCATATGACAAATATTTTCAAACGCAAACCCACTCCAACTGCTGTAACTTGGTGTTTTAAAGGTCTTTTGAAAATAGTTTGGATTTTGTATCAGGTTTACCATGGCTGTATCGTTCACCCCTATGGTAAAAAAATAGATAAAAGGATCATTTAGACTATAAAGCGTATCCCGTTTTAGCTGTCCATATTTTGTTCGTCGCACTAAAAATCCTGAAGCCTCCAACTCTTTTAAAGTATTGGACAAAACAGCTCCTGTCTGTAGCCCTCTTTTTTGACCAAGTTCAGAAAGTGTCATCCCAGACCATGTCACACTTAAATACTTCACCACCAGTTCATGTACTTTATGGTTCTTAAAAAGGCTACGAAAAAGATGACTGTACTCGGTACGCAAAAGTCCATTTTGTATAAAAAAGAGTTGTTGTATATTCTGAACAAACGAAGCTTTAGCATCTAAGAGTTTCAAGTAGTGTGCGACCCCTCCTAAAACCATGTAGTAGTCAAGTATGACTTTATGGCTAAGACCTTTAAAGCCCATACTTTTAAAAAAAGCTTTGGTCTCACCCAATGTAAAAGGCTGTAGATGAATAATTCCTGTTACTCGATTTGCCAATGAGCCGTTATCTTCTATGATGTGATTAATTATCCATGAAGTAGCAGAACCACAAACAATCAAAAAAATGTCATCACGCTTAGCAGCAAAGTCATTCCAAAACAGAGACAACGCCCCTTTGAACCCTCTATTTTTCATCTCTGCCAACCATGGTAACTCATCTATAAAAATGGAAAACTTACACCCTTTAGAAAGCTTCGTCACTTCTATTTGTTCTCTCAATACTTTAAAAGCTTCATCCCAATCTTTAAACACCTGCTCTTCCACACCAAAATCCAAAGAGAGTTTGTTTGCAAAATTCGCAAGATGTGACTTTAATGTACTGTCATACGCTCCTGTAACACTAAAAGTAAAACAGTTGGTCGATTTTAAAAAGTGGTCTATAAGCTCTGTCTTTCCAATCCGTCGCCTACCATAAACAGCTATAAAAGAAGAACTTTTCTTCCCATACTCACGCTTTAAAATGCTTAACTCTTCTGTTCTTGATACAAATTTCATAATAGACCTTTCATGACATACTTATTTCTAATTATATCTAAAAATATGAAATAAATATATGTATGTTAGT
>JAHJJU010000050.1 GCA_018822805.1 bacterium | reverse complement strand
TGTGAAATTATTAAGTGATTTATCAAAGTTTTTTTCTAATTGATTCGTGAATGTCGATATATAATCCATGTACATTTTAAAAACATAAGAAAAGATGGACAAATAATTAATTTTAATATAAAATATTTATTTAAATGACGATTTTATAAAGAGTTGGTTAAAATTGCTCTTAGAAATTATAAGGCAAAAAGAATGATATACAGACCCATCGTAATAGATAAAGAGATAGTTTTTTCCAAAAAAAAATTCATTGTAAGTAAAACAGATGTTAAAGGTAATATTTTGTTTACCAATAAAAATTTTTGTGAAATATCAGGATACAGTGAAGATGAACTTATTGGTGCACCTCATAATGTACTGCGACATCCGGATATGCCCAAAGCTGTTTTCTTTTTGGTTTGGTCTTCACTCTTAGCTGGAAGAGAAGTCTCTGGCGTGGTTAAAAACTTGGCTAAAAGTGGTGAGTATTATTGGGTGATTGCCGATTTTTCTGTTAAGCGAGACGACAATGGTGAAATTAAATCTTTGACTTCATTTAGAAGAGCAGCACCTACTCAAGTGATTGAGAGAATTGAAGAGTTGTACGAGACCATGTTAAGTATCGAGAAAAAGCATGGGATGAAAAGATCATTAGCCTATTTGGAAGCTTTTTTAGAAGAACACCAATTAAGTTATGATGAGTTTTTAGGTGAACTGATTAAACCTAAGGGGATTATCGCAACACTTTTGGCCGGTTTTAAAAAGATGTTCGGGTAACATAAGGGGAGTCATCCTTATGTTTCTTTAGAGTATCTTTTTGCGATACTGAATCGTTTAGATGTGCATGTTGTTTGTAGAATGTAGTGCTGCAAAACTTTCGTTAGAGTTGACGACACGTTGCCCATGAAGAAATCTATTTTTATAAAACTTTTTCTTGTTGAATGAGGTAATCATTACTTTTTTTCCACCAGAACTTGCATGAATAAACTTGTTGTTACCTATAAAGATACCAACATGGTTCACTTTTCCAGTAGAGCGTTTTGCCGTATCAAAAAAGACTAAATCACCTTTTTCTAACTCATTAAACTTTACCTTGGTTCCTATTTTTGCTTGATTTCCCGAGTAACGAGGTAGGGTTATTCCATTTTGTTTAAAAACATATCTGGTATAACCTGAACAGTCAAATGCCGTAGGTCCATTTGCAGCCCAAATGTATTTAACGCCTAAAAACTCTTTTGCTGTCTCCAAGATCTCATTTTCTTTGCTGTTAACTTCCCAGTTATTACCAATTTCAAGCGCTGTGCTCACCAGTGCTGAGTTACCTGTAATTTCAACATCCATATTGTTTTGAACATCCAATGCCAATTGATCCAGTATATTGTTTGTTACAGGTTGATTTGTTTCAGTCTTACTTCCAAAGGTATGATTAGCATCGTTAAAAATACCTTTGTTTGCCACGACTGTTTGGCTCTTCTCTGTTGAGTTGAGCACGATTTGATTATCCGTTGACTTCGGTGGGATTATCGTTGATACCTTCTCTTGCATACATCCTGTAAATAGGATAGGTGTGGTCAGTAATGCAAGAGAAACTCTCTTGATTGTTCTCAAAAAGCTTCCTTCATAATTCTAAGTTTTTACAACGTAAACAGTTGCAATTGTCAAGAAATTTACAAAAAGATTGTGTATTAATTGTGTACATATGTCAAAATGACTTATAATTAATATCAATTTTTTTCACTGTACAATTATGCTACAATGTAGGGAGAAATTTGAAAAGGAAGTTGATTATGAAAAAATTAAATATAATTTTTATATCTTTATTACTGCTCTTTATCGGTGGTTGTGATGAGAAGGTTGTGGATGAACCAAAAAAAGAAATTACAAAAGTAGAAGTTGTTGAAAAAAATGTGACAAAAGAGGAAGAAAATGATCTTTTAAAGCAGCTTGGATTTGATTTTAGTGATGATAAAATTGTTATTGATATTAATAAAACCAGTAACTTTTTTGAAAAAATCGAACTACAAATGGAAGAGAAAGCTAAAGAGATTGAGCAAAAAATTGAAAATGCTGATCTTAACATGACAAAAGATATGGGAATTGAGTTGGAAGGTGAGCAGATTGGTATCGATTTAAACAAAACTCGAAATATGTTACAGCAGATAAACATCTTAATGAAAGATATATTTTTAGATATTAATACCAGCAATCATTAATAAAATTGTTGTAAAATTCTTCAAAATTAGAAAAATAAAATTTATAGAGATAAGGATTGCTAATGCAAGCAGTAGATATAAACTCGCCGGAATTTCAAGTAGAACTTGAAAAAACATGGACTTTTGTTGAGAAAGTAAATGAAACTTTTGGTTGGGTACAGAATCCAAATGAAGATGTCAATGAAGGTGTTGCCATGGGTCTTGCACGAAACAAGATTATGTATGGTAAACGATTTTGCCCTTGTTTTATGGTTATAGGTGAGACAAAAGAGGAGCAAAAAGCAGCTGACAATAGAATTTGTCCATGTAAACCGGCGATTGAAAAAGAGATTCCTGAAGATGGGCTATGTCACTGTGGAATTTTTTGTACACCGGAGTATGCACAAGTACAACAGAAAACCGATGAAATTGAAGAGGTGGTACATCAACACTCACGTGGATTAAGCAAAGAAGAGGCTGAAACACTACTCAAAAAAGAGCAACTCGATGGTGATGAAGTTGAAGCATTAATGGAAGCACGATCACTTAATATGATAGACTTCATACTTTTAGATGTACGTGAACTGATGGAGTATAAAATGGGTCGTATTGTAGGTACGGACGTTTTGGTTCCTACCTCCAGTTTTTATGCAGAGATTGAACAGTTAAATGCCAAAAAAGAGACACCGATTCTTGTCTACTGTCACTCAGGAAGTAGAAGTTACCAAGTACAACATGCTATGAAGTCACTTGGCTTTAAACAGGTCTCTAACCTTCGCTATGGAATCATCAGTTTCTCAGGAGAAACAGAAAGAGGATAATGCTTATTCATAATAAAAGGGTCGATTAAACAATTTTGACCCTAATTTCTTACGCTGCTCTGCCCCTCTTCAAGAATTACCTCATGAGAGTAACTTTTAAGCCTTACATGAGAATAAACGATTTATAATACTTTTAAATTAAAAATTAATTAATTTTATCAACAAAATGTTAAAAATTATTAAATATAAAGGAAATAGTAATGAAAAGACGTAGTTTTTTAAAAGGCTTATGTGTTGTTCCTGCCATAGGATTAGCACCATCATTAGGGTTTGCAGAAGAGAATTTTGCGAATATTACTCCACCAACAAGCAGTGGACTGGATAAAATCATTACTATTATCCAAGAAGATACAAGGCTCAATCGTAAAGTTGATGCTGCAAATATTGCTGAAGCACTTGCTTCTGCTAAAAAAATGAATAAAATACTCCTTGAAGCCATTATACAAACAGGCGTAGCCAATGACAAAAAAATCTCAACAGCTGACAGTAGAGAGTTAAATGATTATATCTTCCACAATTACACCACACAGTGGCTTGAACTTCATGGAGATGATGCCGATGATGAAGAGACAGGTTTTCACAAAGTGGTTAATGATGGTGCAAGAACCAAACTGTTTGGTAAAAATGCCATCAATAAAATATTTGACAGTATTTACCATTTAGGTTTTGACTCTCACTTAAAAAACCGTCTTTTAAATGAAGATGGTAATAAAAATACTTCTTATAAAAATGTAGCCATATGGCTTGATACGCTCTTAAAAGAAGATTTAGAATCCGGTGTTTTAGAAAATCCTGATATCAAAGAGCTTGTTGCCGAGACGGAAACAGGATTAGACCGTGTGGTAGAGATTATTTACAATGATGAAGGTTTAAACCGTCGTATTTCAATTGGTGATATGCGTGTTGGAGCAAAAAGTGCAAATGAGATGAATAAATTGATTATCGAGAGTATAGAGGCAACCAATGCCGGATCGAGTGGTGCTTTTACAGTTCAAAATGTTAAAGATATGAACAGTTTCTTAGTTGAGAACTATGCTGACACTTGGGCACAGCTACATGGTGATGATGAAGAAGAGGGTGAAGAGACAGGTTACCATAAAGTACAAAATGATGGTGCAAAAACCAAACTTTTTGGTAAAAATGCCATCAACAGAGTTTTTGATGGAATCTACCATTTAGGTTTTGCGACTCCATACAAAAATAGATTGGTTAATGAAGATGGCAATAAAAATGCACGATTTAAAAAAGTAGCCCAATGGCTTAACCAACTTATGTCAGATGATTTAGACAATCAAAAAGAGGATTTAAACATTTTAATTCCTCTCTACAGCTACCCTAATTGGTATGATAGTGAAAATTATGTATGGCAGAAGATGTTAGACATGCAAAGCAAATATCCAAATGCCCAAATCGTTGCCATAGTCAATCCAAACAATGGAGAATTCAGAGATAAAAATAGTGACTACACGAAGGGAATACAAGACTTAATTGCTGCTAATATAAAGGTTGTGGGTTATGTCTATACCCAATATGCTAACCGTGCAACACAAAACGTGGTTGAGGACATAGATGCATGGAGTAGATTTTATAAAGAAGAGGGAGTCAGTGGTATTTTCTTTGATGAAGTATCAACGAGTAGTAATGATTTGGCTCATTACACTAACTTAAGTAGCGAAGCAAGAGCGAGAGGTTTAGAGTTTGTTATCTTAAATCCCGGTATCACCACGGATCAAGCTTATATTGATTCAGGTATTGCCAATGTGGTGGTAAGTTATGAAAATCCTAACCGTGGATTGTTAGAGAACCCACCTGCTACTTACAACACGCCAACTAAAAGTACGGAACTCTCCTTACTTATTTATGAGATGGAAGATGATACCGTTGATGACCTCATAGCTTTTGCACGAGAACATACGTTTAGCTATATCTACTTTACTGAAGATGGATTCGATGGAAACCCATGGGACAGTGTTTCAGTCTATTTTGAAGATCAGATTTCAAAAATGATGGTTTAAAAAGAGAGAAGAGTGAAAAACTCTTCTCTCATAGGTAAGTAGAAGTTATAAACGTGTTAGTCGTCTAAAGTGATGTTTACTTTTTGAGAGTAGTTTTTTGCTAAATAGTTGAGCATTCGTTCTTGAGATTTTTCATCAATCTCCCAGAGTCCATAAGCCGACTGCATGGTTTTCATTTTGGCTTTCCAAAACTGTTTGTCACCACCATTGACCACAATAAATCTTCCTGTATGACAGATGGTACAGTTCTCTTTTACTTGATCCAATCCTGAATCGACAATCAAGTCTGTGGTAGGGTCTATCTCATTGGCATAAAGTGCTGTTGTTGCTAAGATACTGCTAATAATGAGTAATTTGATTTTATACATAATGTCCCTTCCTTTAGTATACTAATGTATTTTCAACCATGTTAACAATTTGGGTTGAAGTATTGAGTAATTTTTTGTCAATGATTGAGAGTCGTTTCATCTCTGCGTCATTCATGCTCTCTTGAATATAGATTTTTTCTACCTCTTGATAAAGTGCCAACATTTCTTGAAGTTTTTTCTGAATATTTTTATTGGTTACTTTGGCTAAACCACGTTTATTATCTCCATTAATTAATCCGTTAAGACCATTTTTAAAGAGAATAATACTTCCTCTTAAACGAATTGAGTTTCGTTTAGCATCTTGTTTGGTATAAATTAAAAACTTTTCTTTAAACATTTTTTGAGTTAACATTCTTTGGCGATCGGCTATTTTGAGTGTGTGTCCAATTACTTTGTTGTCATTGGCATTGAGGAGGTTTTTACTCTTTAATGTTTGTGTAAGTTTATGAGAAAGACGTAAAAGCTTTTCATTGTTGTTTATAATGTACTGATACGCAGATTCATCTACTTTACCATTGACGTAAAACTTTTTAATTTGAGCGTCAAAAGCTTTCCATTCTATGTTAACTTCATCAAGTTCACTTAAAACTTCTTTGTCGTCTGCTTTTTCCAGCTGTAAGGCAGCATTACCTTCTTGAAGCCCTATAATAAAATTATTGAAGGTTTTAGCCGAGTCCAAAAGATCTTTATGATGCGTTTCTACATCAATATTATTGACAATATAAACAGCACTTTTTGCCATCTTTTGTGAGAGCATTTTGTTGTTTGCTGCTAAGTTAATGACCTTCCCTTTGTTTGCTTGAGTGGTAAAGGCTTGATTAACAATTTTATTCAGTTCAAGTCTGAAATCTTGAGCATTCATTGAGAGTGTAAATGCTATTAGAGATAAGAACAAATATCCGGTTTTTAACATGGTATATTCCTTAAGATATATTTATGCAAAACATATGTTAACATTATTTAAATTTATTTAACTTGTTATTTTAAGTAAAGTTTGGTTAATTGTGAATATTTTTTAATAATCATAGATTTAATATATCAGTTTCTAAAGCAAGCATAAATAGGATTATGATCTGAAATTTTTTTAGTGTCAATGGCATACGCTTCTACAAGTTCTAATTCTCGATAGTATAGATGGTCAAGGGGTTTAGAAAAAAGATGTTTTATATGGTGAGCATCTTGCAATTTTGCTTGTTTTAAACCAATAGAGCTTGCAAAATTATCCATGTGAATTAATCGTTTTGTGTTCCATGTGTTAAAATCTCCTGCCACGATGAGGGGACCTTCTATACTGCTAAGTTGAAAAAGTAATCGGTCAATTTCTTTAATAAAAATAGAGGTAGGTACAAAATTTATGGCATGGAGGTTAACAAGGGTTAAATGCTGTCCATTTTCAAGAGGATGGGAGGTAATGAGCAGTGTTTTTTTTGTAGCCATATGCAGTTCTCGGTGAATGGTTTTTAGTGCAAGCAGTTCAGTGAATGCACATTGTCCGGCTGTGAGCACACCAAATGATTTTTTTTTCATAGAAATATTGATGGCTGAACTATATTTATGGTGTGGAAACTGTTTGTGTGTTGAAGGATCCAGTACGGCTTCTTGTAGTACAATCAGATTGGGTCTATAATGTTGTTGTAACTTATGAAAGGTTTGGTCAAAATTTTTTTCTCCCATCTCTTTATGAACGTTCCAGCAGAGTAAAGAGAAGGTGTTTTGTAGTGGACTTCTTGATGTCATGGTTTATCTTTTATATTTGAGGCGCAATAATACGCCCGATGTTTTCTAAAATTTTTCGTACTCTTCCTACCGGTCGCATACCTTTGTAGGAGTTATTCAAAAGTTGTTGCATCCACGTTTCAACATCGTGTATCATGGTTGGTGAGTAGCCGATACTAACGATTTCATAGTTTAGAAAAAAACTTCGGTTGTCAAAATTTAGTGTTCCTACCATGACCGAACTGTGATCGATGAGAAAGGCTTTGGCGTGGAGCATTTTTTTATGATAGAGTGCGACTTCTCCACCCCAGTCATGAATTTCGTGCATATAGCTGCTTCGAGCAATGTCGAGCAATAGATTGTCTGAAAGTTTGGGGGTAATGAGTTTTACATCTATCCCTTTTTGATTGGCGATTCTAAGGGCTTCCATAAGGGAACTGTTGGGAATAAAATAGGGACTAACAATCCAAACACGCTCTTTGGCAGAGTAGATGGCATTGAGTAGGGCATCATAAAGGGCATCGGAGTCAATATCGGGACCGGAGGGAACCACTTGAATGCGTTCTTCTCCTAAACTTAAAGGTTTGTTTAGAAGTAGAGGCAAGACCTCATTCTTATTATCTACGGTAAAGTTCCAGTCTGAAATAAAAACATCACAATAGTAAGCAACAGCTGGGCCTTGAATGCAAAAGAGTAAATCATCCCAACGATGAGGAGCATTCTCATGAGGGCTTAAATAGGTTTGACTAAGGTTCATGCCTCCACTAAAAACGGTTTGCTTATCAAAGAGGTAAATTTTTCGATGTAGCCTGAGGTTTACATGGGTATTGTACCCAAAAGGTCTCAAAGGCATAAAAAAGGCTACTTTAACACCGGCATCATAAAGAGGTTGCAATGACCTTGACCAGAGATAGAGCTTGAATGAACCAATCGAATCTATGAGTATGCGTACATCAACACCCTGTTTGGATTTTTTGATCAATGCTTTAGAAAGTGCTTGGGTAACAGCATCATTGTCAAAAATATAGGTTGCCAAATAAATGGAGTGTTGGGCTTGTTCTATGGCTACTAAGAGGCTATGATAAGCTTCATTTCCATTGAATATAAGATGAAATCGATTGCCCTTGGTTGCTTTGGGAATACCATTTTTATTCAGTACAGTTTCGATAGAACTTAGATGAGGAAGAGATTTTATAGAAGTATTTGAAAAGTCGACTTTAAAAGGAGTCATGGCAATTTTACGCCGTCCAATAAGCAGATAGAGGACAACTCCTAAATAGGGCAGGGTAAAAAGAATTAGAAACCATGAGATCATAATGGTAGGGTCACGCCTACGGTTGGTCATATCGAGCAATATGAGCAGCAACAGTAGATGCCAAAGCATATAGAACAGTGGATATGTACTTGAAATATTCATAAAATCTATCATGTTTTATTATACCATGAATTGGACATGGAGACTTTAGTCCTACAATAAGTTTAAAAGGATAAAGAATACCAATTTATGCAAAATTTTACTGGGACTAAAGTCACCACTTCCTCCCCTATGAATGGTTTTATAGAGGAGAGATTAGAGGATGATTTTTACTTGTAGGCTTTTTTAATATCTTTTGCAATCTGATCCGGTGCTGTTGCGATTTTCATAAACTCAGTCATACTTAAAAGAGGTAGAGAGAGTGCCAAGTAATATTTAGGATCAAGTATGGTTACTTTCCCATCTTTTATCATCGCTTCATAAGGTAAAAGCTGAGCATTATGTTCTTGTTCAATCTTTTTTAGAAACTTATTGGTTCTTTTATTGAGTTTGTGTCCTACTAAGGTCGCACCATTAGGAAGTTTAACACTATAAGCAATGTATTTGCTTGCTTCCGGAGCAGTTAATTTTTCAACAAGGTTATCTCCCTTTGCAATTTCAATGGTGTCTTCTAAGTACGGCATACCAAACATAAATCTGTATCCGGCTAACTCTTTAAATTTGTGCTTTTCCTCAACATCATTCATGGTACCTAATGAAGCTTCTAATGCTGTAAGGGTTGCTTTGAATTGACCATATTGATACTTGTCTTGGAGGTAAGCTGCGCCTAAATAAGATGGATTTTGTACACGAATTTCATTTTTTACCGTATTGACCAATACCTGTATGGTTGCCATGTAGCTGTTGGTTGCTTTTAGCTCATTGTTGGTGATGGTAATAACCGTTTCACCTTTTAAAATTTCGGTTGTTGCCAAAATTTCAAAACCATTGGCTGTTAATTTTGATTTGACAGCATCAAGAGGTTGTAGTGCTGAGGCATAGTAAGTTGTTAATTTCTCGGGAGCCTTGTCAAAATTGAATTCGGCTACTGCATTGCTGGTTAGTACGACTGCAGCAGCCATACAAGTTGTAATCATTTTTTTCATAATTATCCTTTGTAGTAAACCTGTTAAATTCAGGTTGTAAAATTTTAGTTTAACAGTTGATGTTTAAATAATTACTTAAAGATTATAAAAAAAGATAAGAATTTTCGATAATACTCATGAAAATTTTGTAAAAATCTCTGAAATAGGGTAACAATAGGTGTCAATAAATCCTGCAGAATAGAGCAGTGCCAAAAGTGTAAAAACTAAAACATGGATCAGAGGTATAGAGTTTTTAAAGAGTAGTATACCTACGCTGTAGAGGCTATAACTAAAGGTTCCTACAATGAAGAGCACCACTCCCATTAGGGCATTGTCACTGAGTGGATAGCTAATAAAGTAATCAATGACATCATAAAGAACCGAATAAGAGAGGGCATAAAAAATCAAAAGGACAATAATTGATACAGCTATAAAGAGTTTAGACTTGATTAAAAAGTAATTTAAAAGATTATTAACTGAAGTAAATAGTGTATGTATTAAAAAGATATAGATAAACAGGTGTGCATAAAGTGTTGAGAGTTTATCGTTTGTAAAGTTCTCTATAATATAGGAGTAAATATAGATGAATTGCCAGTAAAATAGCCCAACAATAAGGGTTGAAAAGAAGAGAGGATATATAGATTTTTCAATTATTTTTAAGTACATTAAATTCTTTTTTTAACGCATTATGCAGTAGATATGATAAATATAAGGTTTATTTTTTAGTTTAAATGAAAATAATCCCAAATTAGCTCATTCTTATTCTAAAACTTGAGAAAATCTCATTTCTGCATAATGTTTGTTACATAAGAGCCAAATACTAAGCTCTTAAAAAATCCGGGTTGGCAATAATTTCAAAAGTAAAATGTGCATTTCGCTTGTTTAATTCTTCTTGAATGGCTGCTTTAATTGCGTCAACCCTTAGACCGGATACCTCTGCACGGTCTACAATAAACATATGTTTGCTCATGTTTGCACCCACCTCTTTGGCTCGTTTGAGTATGTTCTCCATATCTTCATTGTCTTCGGCATAACCCTCTGATATAAAACACATATTGCTACTTTCTAAAGCATTTCTAATATCTGCTGTAAAGTCAACATAATTATCGGTATGAATACTTTTTATGACCATTGCTTCATCGGCATTGTAGTAACCTCGTTTAATGTTTTCGATTCGTTTGTTATCTTTAGAGATATACGTTACTTCATTGCCCATTTCGGCTAAAGCTTTCCCACTTAATAACTGATTATATTCTATTCCCATTATACTGATTTTCATTTTAAAAATCTCCTTTCATTTTGGTATTTGGATAGTCATATTTTATATCAAATAAATAATATCTTAACTTAAAATTTAAATAATATATTAAAGTTTAAATTAAGAAAAGAACGATTGTTCCTAATTATTAGCCCAAATATAGGGGTTTTAGGGCAAAAAATAAAAAAATTCTACTTTGTTCTAAAATGTTATTTTAAAAATAAAATAAAATATTCAAAATACTAAAAAAATTAAATGTGTTGAAAAATATTTTTGTGATAGAATGACAAATATTTTTTTTAAACAAATAAACACATTCGGGAGAAGTTCGATGAAAGCAAAGTCTCTTTTTCTACTTTTTTTACTCTCCTCTACATTACTTATTCTTCTCTGTCTCTTTTTGTATGCTACCCCTTTAAATGAGTATCGTTTAGAAATGTTGAGATTGTCCAAAATTCAAAAAGTGTGCATGAAAGAATACATAAAAAAAAGGGACAAGCATATCTATATCTACTCTTTAGAGAAGGCACAACAGGAGATAGACCGATACTTACAAAAAAATCCCCTTGAATTTGTTCCTAATTCTACCTCTTTTGAAGAGAACAATTCGGTTCCCACTCAGCCCAATTTGCATAAGGTGACTTTAGCAGGCATTACTAAGGTCTTAAACACGCTTACTGAAAAGGTGGCATTAAGCATTGCAACACATACAGATAAAGCAGGATCACAACAAGAGAACTTAAAGCTTTCACAAGCCCGTGCCGATATATTGAAGGCATATATGCAAGAAAAAAGTAATGTCTCATTTATCTCGTCTATAGGTTATGGAGAAGAACTTCCCCTTACAGCAGATATAAATGGAACAAACCGACGGGTAGAACTACATTTAAAAAGGATTCAACCATGATAAATATTATTATAGAGATTAGTTTATTTCTTATTATTGCCCTATTGTTAGGATATACCTTCGGATGGTTTACTTCCAAGGCAATGTTAAAAGAGAAATATGAACGGCAAATTCATGAGTTTAACACACTCTATGAAGATGACTTAGGAAAAATACATCAAATCAAAAAGGAGTTGGAGCGTTATAAACAATCCAATAACGCGTTGAATACCAACCATAGTGAAATAACTAAAAAGATTGAAGAGTTGGAACATTTTGTACAAAGTAAAGATGATATCATTGAAAAATTAACAACGCAACTCTCACTAGAAGAAGATAAACGCATTACTTTAGCAAAAAAACATGAAGAGGAGATGGATGCTTTTCTATATGAACGTACTGAGATTACTCAAAAATATAAAACACTTCTTGCGCACTTGAAGGAGAAAGTAGTTGATCATGATGAGGGTACTCATGATGAATCATGGTTCGGAAAGTTGTTTAGGGAGCCTTCTAAAAGTTAGAAGGTGCCGGAGTATTGATAATATTATAAAACTCATTTCGTGTACGCTGGTCACTTTTAAAAAGACCTCGGAGTGCTGAACTCACGGTTGTTGAGTTGATTTTTTGTACGCCTCTCATCTCCATACACATGTGTCGTGCATGGAGCACAACAGCAACCCCTTTAGGTTGAATACTCTCTGAAATGGCATCGGCTATCTGTTCGGTCATTTGCTCTTGAATCT
The DNA here is from genome assembly GCA_018822805.1 of bacterium. Taxonomy (GTDB): domain Bacteria; phylum Campylobacterota; class Campylobacteria; order Campylobacterales; family Sulfurovaceae; genus UBA1140. The sequence continues at coordinate 5,701 of JAHJJU010000050.1, read as the reverse complement.
GTAGACGTCGTGCAAAGACATTAACAATACGTGGAATTTTTGAAAGTCCAACCACTTTACCGTCAGGAATATACGCCACATGTGCACGACCGATTATGGGTAACATATGGTGTTCACAGGTTGAATAAAATTCGATGTCTCTTACCACAACCATCTCGTCATTACTAGAAGTAAAAAGTGCTTGATTTAAAATCTCTTTTGGATCTTGTCTATACCCCTCTGTTAAAAAGTCCCAAGCTTTAGCCACACGACTGGGTGTTTTAAGTAAACCTTCTCTCTTTGGGTCTTCTCCTACAAGCTCTAAAACTTTTGTGATTGCTGTTTCAAACTCTTCTGTTTTATTCATAAAATCCTGCCTAATTATATTTTAATCCTGATATCTTACCATCTTTATATAATTTTTATTGTATATTCCACTATTATTAACAAAGGATTATATATGCCATTATTAGACAGTTTTACCGTAGATCATACCAAAATGCCGGCACCTGCCGTACGTGTTGCAAAGCATATGAGTACCCCCAGTGGAGATGATATTACGGTATTTGATTTACGTTTTTGTGTTCCAAATGAAGGGATATTGAGTGAAACAGGTATTCATACCTTAGAGCACCTTTTTGCAGGTTTTATGAGAGATCATTTAAACTCAGATGAGGTAGAGATTATTGATATTTCACCAATGGGATGTAGAACAGGATTCTACATGTCTCTTATAGGAACACCAAAAAAGAAAAAAGTTGTAAAAGCATGGAAAGCATCAATGGAAGATGTACTTAATGTAAAAGAACAGAATGATATTCCGGAACTTAATATTTACCAATGTGGTACCTATAAAATGCATTCACTTGATGAAGCTAAAAAGATCGCTAAAGAGGTTCTGACCAAAGGTATTGGAAAAATGAGTAATAAAGCGTTAAAACTCTCTAAAAAAATATTAGAAGGAGTGTAGATGCTAATTTGGATTCCTGCTGACAGCAACAATCGAGAAGAAGCCAAGATTTCAAAAGTAATAGATGCCAAATCATGGGCATTGGTTGATTTTGATGGTGGAGAGCTAAAGTCCATTACTTTTTATGATAATCGAGAAGATTTTACCGACTGGGTTGATTTTATTATCATGAAAGATAAATACGAGTCGTTTATGGATTTTATGAATGAAGGTATGATGGTACTTTGTACACGTAAGGAAGAGAGCATAGATGAGGTGATAGAAGCCTTTGTATTTAAAGAGTTAGATGAGGTGGGGTTTTAGGTGTATAACCCAACACTCCGAGCTCAAAAAAAAGTGCTTCTGTGTGAAGACGGAAGCAACACACTCTTCTCGGAAGAGTTTAATGAACCTTATCACTCGACCAAAGACGGTGCGTTGCATGAATCGCTTGAAAAGCATGTAAAACCGGCACTTACCATTCATAAGAACAAATGTTCATTGAGCATTTTGGACATCTGTTTTGGGTTAGGGTACAATACCTTTGCAACGATTTATTATATTAAAAAATATCAACTTAAAACTAAAATACACATTATCTCTCCCGAGTTTGATGAGGCACTAATTTGTTCACTCAGCTCTTTTGACTACCCTCCTGAATTCGACAACATTAAACCGATTATAAAAGCCATTAGTGAAGATTTCTATTATGAAGATGAACAGTTTAAAATCGAGATTTTACTCGGTGACGCACGGCTAAGTGTTCCCAACATCAAAGAAAAAGTAGACATCATCTATCAAGATGCTTTCTCTCCTGTGCACAATCCTCTGCTTTGGACAGGTGAATTTTTTGCAGATATTGCCGGCATTGTTAAAGAGGATGCAATTTTGACCACCTATTCAACAGCAGCAGCCATACGGTTAGGGCTCTATGAAAACGGATTTTTAATCTTTGTTCATTACGGTGAAATGACCCGATATTCGACCATAGCTTCTATGAAGATGCTTAAAGATTTGGAGTACATCGATATGGAATTAAAAAAACTGCGTAACCCAACGGCACAAAGTTTTAAAGATGAAGATTATTTATAACTAATCCCCCTTTTTCTCTCCTATTTTTCAACACGATAAAGTATACTTCTTCCCTTAAAAAACTTCAGGAAGAATCATGCGAAAACTATTGGCTTTTATGCTGCTGTTTTCACTTTACGGGCAAAGTGAAACGTTAAAAATTGGAATTAAACCTTCAGAACCATGGGTGATGTACGACCAAAACATCAGTGAGGAGAATCGTAAACCGATTGGGTTTAGTATTGACTTATGGAACAAAATAGCTTCAGAGTTAAAAGTGGAAACCCAGTGGGTCTACTTTGATTCGGTAACAAACTTAATCGAGGCAACAAAAAAGGGAGAGGTCAATGCCTCTATCTCTGCTGTAACCATTACTTCGGCTCGTGAACGAGAGATAGACTTTTCAAACTCCATGTATGAACTGGGCTTGCAAGTCATGGTCGATGCCGAAAAATCATCGTCAAGTGTTTTAGAACTTATGGGTCAAGAGATTAAAAAGATGATGAATTTTGAGACCACGCTTATGTTTTTACTCTTCCTTTTGGTGACCATACATCTGCGTTGGTTTGTCGATAAAAAAGATGAAACCTCTGAACTTTTCTCTAAAAACTATGTTACGGGAATTATCGATGCCTTTTGGTGGGGAATCACCATGCTCATTACATGGGAAACACCACCAAGTAAAGGGGTAGCTAGAGTTATTGATCTCATGTGGCACATTGTGGGGATTTTAGCCGTAAGTATTTTAACGGCGATTGTAACTTCTGCATTGACGGCACAAGCCATCAGTGGTTCAATCCGTTCTGAAAAAGATTTGGCAGGTAAATACGTCGCAGCCGTCTCAACCGATGCTCCACGTCAATATGTAGAGAAAATCGGTGCCAATGTCATTCCTGTAAAAACCTTGGAAGAGGGAATTGCTCTTCTACGTGAAGGTAAAGTAGAAGCCTTGGTTCACGATGGTCCACGACTGGTCTATCTTGCGAATCAATACAACAAAAAAGAGAAGAAAAAAGTGCTTGAGGTGGCTCCATTTACTTTTAATCCTCAAAACTACGGAATTGTTTTCCCTGCCAAGAGTGAACTAAAAGAGGACGCAGACCGAGCCTTACTAAAACTAAGAGAAGCCAATGGATTGGAAAAAAGTTTCCACCAAGAGTTAAAAGATAAGTGGTTGAAGAATTAATAATTGTGGTCTTTTTATAAAAATATTACAATTTGACATATTTTGTATGCTTAACTCGTTACGACGGTCTCCGTCGTAATGCATACGAGAGTACTAATGATTGAGAAAGATAAAATAATGTGTATATATTACTATGTTTGATATAATTATGAAATAAAACATAATGAAGGAGTACATAATGTTTTACAATAGACAAAATGAACTTCAAACACTTGAAAATGAATACAGTAATAAAGGCTCTGCTTTTACAGTAGTTTATGGGCGTAGACGGGTAGGGAAGACGGCACTTATCTCTGAGTATATCAAAAATAAACCAGCTCTTTTTATCTATGCCACTGAAGCAAATTTTCTGATACAGTTAGAGAATCTCAAGTCTCAGCTTTTGAAGTTACTGGGTAAACCCTACTTGAAAGATATCAAACTAGAGAGTTTTGAACAGCTGTTTGCTTTAATTGGTGAGTATCACTTTAATGATAAACTGATTATTGTCATTGATGAGTACCAGAATCTATGTAAGATAGATAAAGCCTTTTCAAGCTCTCTGCAACGCATTTGGGATAGGGAGCTAAAAGATAAAAATATTCACCTCATACTCTCAGGTTCTGTTATCTCGATGATGAATTCTGAAGTTTTGGACTATACAGCACCACTCTATGGACGGCGAACAACCAATATTCATCTGAAGCAGTTAGCATTTCATTATATTAAAGATTTTTTACCATCACTGGATAACGAGATGCAAATGAACGTGTTTGCTTCTTTTGGGACAGTGCCAAAATATCTGGAGCTTTATGATGAAGAGCAGAGCTTTTTTGACAATATCCAAAAGCGTATTTTAGATAAAAATGCCTTTTTATACAGCGAGGGGAATTTTTTACTTAAACAGGAGCTGGGAGACATCTCTACCTATTTTTCCATTTTAGAGACCATCTCAAAAGGAGAAACCAAAATAGGGAGTATCGCTTCAGCTTTGCAAGTTCCTGCAACCTACATTACGCGTTATTTGAGTAAGCTTATTGATTTAGATATCTTGGTCAAAGAGGTGCCTGTTACCGAGACCAATCCTCTCAAAAGCAAAATGGGACGCTATAAGTTTAAAGATAGGTTTTTAAACTTTTGGTTCTACTATGTCTATAAAAACTATAACCATTTAGAGATTGGTCAAACCGATATCGTACTTGATGAGATTAAGATGAACTTTAACGATAGGTTTGTCTCCTTTGCTTTTGAAGATTTTGTGCTGGAGGATGTTCTCTATAATCCTCATAAATATATCGATTTTATCCCTAAAAAAATAGGCAGATGGTGGAATAAAAATGAAGAGATAGATATCGTTGCGATGGATGATGAAAATATCTGCTTTATTGAATGTAAATGGCAAAACCGTGTCAATAAGGAGCGAGTATTTCATCAGTTGATTAAAAAGTCTAAGTTGGTGGAGCATGGCTTGAGAGAGCAGTTTTTGGTGGTGACCAAAGAGGAGTATACTTTAGAACTTGATATTGATGAAGAGGGTAAAGAATAAAAAATCTCTGAATTTGGTTTTAACAAATAAAAATATATAATAACCGATATGAACTCTATTTTTAATTTAGGATGGTGTATGAAGACGTCTATACTTTTTATAATGATTATTTTGTTGCTCCAAGCATGTGGAGAGGGGATTAGTAACGATGCTGTACGCAACGATACGGCTCTTATTGGTGTAACCTTAGACTCCATCACCGATATAGATGAGAGTGTTGATGCCTTAAAATCCTTGCCTAAACCCATTGTGACACGGGTTGTTTTTGACCAAGTACCTGCTACCGAGTATGAAGAAGCGTTGAAAAAATTGGCTCCTTATTCTATGATTATGGGGGAGTTGTTTGATTCCGAATACATTAATAACTACAGCATGGATGAGTACAATGCTAGAGTTGATGAGTATTTAGATGCTCATGGAGATAAGGTTGCTCTATGGGAGATTGGAAATGAGGTCAATGGTGAATGGACAGGTGTTCCATCAGAGGTGGCACAAAAGACACTCTATGGCTATCAAGAAGCTAAAAAAAGAGGATACAAGACAGCATTGACACTCTATTATAATGATTTTAAAGAAAACGATGGTTGTTGGGCTAACCCGGAAGAGAAGATGCGTGATTGGGCAAAGTCAAAACTTGATCCAACGATAAAAGAAGGCGTCGATTATGTTTTTGTAAGTTATTACGAAGAGGATTGCGATCATCATAGACCCACTCAAGAGGAGTGGGAAGGTGTTTTTTTAGATTTGGGAGAGATCTTTCCAAATTCAAAACTGGGTTTTGGTGAAGTCGGAGTACGCCAAAAGAGTCAAAAAAAGGATTATTTAGAACGATATTATACTTTAAAGATTAACCATCCACGTTTTGTAGGTGGTTACTTCTGGTGGTATTTTAAACAAGACATGGTACCAAAATCAAAAGAGCTTTGGAGTGTTTTAGAGACGCTTTTGAAAAAGCATTGATTGGGTCATGATTGCATTAATCCAATAAAAA